>JANWWX010000060.1 GCA_025057195.1 Leptospiraceae bacterium
GTTGCTCGACCAGTCGGCTGGTGAAATTGTCAACACGGTTGAGCGCACGCGTGCTAAAATCGCTGGCCCGGTCCCTCTGCCGACCAAGATCGAAAAGTTCACGGTCATGCGATCAACTTTCATCTTTAAAGATTCGCGTGACCAATACGAGATGCGGACCCATACCCGGCTTATCGACATCTTGGAGCCTACTGAGGATACCATCGATGCACTGATGAAGTTACAGCTGCCCGCAGGGGTGATGGTCTACATTAAGTCGTAGGGGCATAACACATAATTTCAAGAGGGAAGATGACCAAAGGGCTGTTAGGGAAAAAGATTGGGATGCTGAGCATTTGGGATGAGAAAGGCGCACAGATGGCTGTTACTGCGGTGCAGGCTGGGCCTTGTGCTGTGCTGCAGGTCAAAACTCCCGAAAAAGACGGTTATTCCGCGGTACAGATTGGCTTTGGTGAAATCCCCGAACGGCTGGTCAACCGCGCCCAGCGCGGCCACCAAAAGGCTGTGCGCGAAAAACTTGGCAAATACTTCCGCGAGAGCATCGAGCTGCGCGATTACCCTCAGAGTGTCGCACCGGGGGATGTGATCACGTGTGCCGTTTTTTCGCCGGGTGAAAAAATTTTCGTTACCGGCACCAGCAAGGGTAAAGGTTTTGCGGGTGTTGTCAAGCGCTACCATTTTGGCGGTGGGCGCATGTCGCACGGCTCGACATTCCATCGCTCCACAGGCTCGATCGGGAACCGCAAGACACCTGGCGAAGTGCAGAAAGGAAAGAGGATGCCTGGCCATAAAGGCGCGCGCAAGACCACTGTGAAAAATATCGAGGTGGTGCGCGTTTTGCCCGAGCAAAATGTCGTGCTGCTCAAAGGCGCAGTGCCGGGCGCCAACGGCTCTACGGTATTCCTATACCAAAACTGAGGTGGCAATGGCGACGCTTAAGGTATACTCGCAGACTGGAGTGCCCTCGGGCGAGGCCACGTTGTCAGATAAATTGGCCCAACTTAAGGTCAACCAGCATTTGATTTGGGAAGTTATCAAGGCCGAGCAGGCAAATGCGCGCCAAGGCACGCATAAGGCTAAAACCAAGGGGGAGGTTTCTGGCGGTGGCAAGAAGCCGTGGCGGCAAAAGGGCACTGGCAATGCCCGCCAAGGTTCCATCCGCGCGCCGCAGTGGCGCCATGGGGGGATTGTGTTCGGCCCACAGCCACGCAGCTACCAAGAGGACATCCCACGCCGCAAAAAGCAAATTGGTTTAGCGCACATTTTTGCTGCCAAAGTACAGCAGAACAAAGTGGCAGTCTATGATGGGCTGCAGTTAGAAAAACCGTCCACCAAGACTGCGTTCAAAGTTGTCAGTGCGATCGCTGAAGGTGCGAAATTACACGATGGAGCTGGCAAAAAATTGCGTGCCTCGAACAATGATGGCCGGCCGACCGTCACCATTGTCTATGCGCCTGCTGAAATGCAACAGCTCAAGTCGTTGCGCAATATTCCGTGGTTGCGCCCACTCAACTCCGCTCAGCTCAAAGCAACCGAGCTATTTTACAATTCAGGACTGATCGTCAGCCGTGCGGCGCTGGCGGAGATTGATAAAAAATACTCTGCATTGCTGTAGGTGCTATGAGTCTCTATGATGTGATCAAACGCCCCATCGTGTCTGAAAAGGCAGAAAATCTGCGCGCCAGGAATTGCTATGTTTTTGAGGTGGATCTTGCCGCCAACAAAACCCTCGTCCGCCAGGCGGTGCGCAAAATCTTTGGTGTGACACCGGTGAAGGTCAATATTTTGCTCGAGCGGGCAGATAAAAAACCCAACCGCTACACAGTGGGATATACCAGCCGGCGCAAGAAAGCCTATGTTTTCTTGCGCAAAGAAGACAAAATTCCACTTTTTGAAGGAACTTAACCATGCCCATCAAACGCTTTAATCCTGTAACTCCCACCCGGCGCTACCAGACAGTCCTTAGGTCAAGTGAAATCACCGCCGAGCGCCCCTATAAGCCGCTTTTAGTCTATCTCAAAGAAAATGCTGGGCGCAACAATTACGGCCGCATCACGGTGCGCCACCGCGGCGGTGGCCACAAACGGCTCTACCGGATTATCGATTTTCGCCGCAATAAATGGAACATCCCTGCCACGGTGGAGAGCATCGAATACGATCCGAACCGCAGCGCCAATATTGCGCTCATCTGTTATGCGGACGGCGAGCGCTCGTACATTTTGGCGCCGCAGGGCCTGCAGGTTGGGCAAAAGGTCATTGCGGGAGAGAAAGTGGAGATGGAGCCCGGCAATGCCGCACCCATTGGCTCGCTACCGATTGGGGCCAATGTGCACAATGTCGAATTGGTGCTTGGCCGTGGTGGACAGTTGGCACGCTCTGCGGGCACATTTGCCACCATCACTGGCCGCGACGGTGATTACACCATCATTAAGTTGCCGTCTGGCGAATCGCGAAAGGTACATAACCGCTGTATGGCCACGGTCGGTGTGGTGGGCAATAATGAGCATGAGCTGGTCTCCATCGGCAAGGCAGGCCGTTCACGCTGGCTCGGACGTCGGCCTAGCGTGCGCGGTGTGGCGATGAATCCCATTGACCACCCGCTGGGCGGTGGTGAAGGCAAGACCTCGGGCGGCCGCCATCCTGTCACGCCATGGGGTAAACCCACGCGTGGCAAAAAGACCCGTAACCCGCGCAAGACTTCCGAGCGCTTCATCCTCTCGCGCCGCGTAAAAACTAAAGGAGTGGAGTGATGGCACGTTCCCTAAAAAAAGGACCTTTCATTGATCCGCACCTCTTTAAAAAGGTGGAAAAGGCGAAGGCCACCAACGACAAAAGGCCGATCAAAACCTGGTCGCGCCGCTCGACCATTTTTCCTGAGATGATTGGCTTGACCTTCCTTGTCCACAACGGCAATAAATTTATCCCTGTTTATGTCACAGAAAACATTGTGGGACATAAACTTGGGGAGTTTGCACCGACGCGGACTTTCCGCGGCCACACGAGCCTGGATAAGAAAAAGGCGACCTAAGGTGTTAGCCAACATAAAACCGGAGGGGAGTGCATAACCAAAGCTGAGGCAAAGACAAATGGAATCGAAAGCAACAGTGGACTTTATCCGGATGTCGCCACGTAAGATGCGCTTGGTGGCAGATGAGGTGCGTGGCTACGAATATCCAGAGGCTGCAGACATCCTGCGGGCCATCCCACGCAAAAGTGCGCGGATCATCCTCAAAGCCCTCAACAGTGCTGTCGCCAACGCACGGGTGCTGAATCCGGAGGTGGATGTCAATACGCTTTATATCCGGAAAATCTTTATTGATGCAGGGCCCATGCTCAAGCGCATCATGCCACGGGCGCGCGGGCGTGGCGACCGTATCCTCAAACGCACTTCGCGGCTGACGATTGTGCTTTCAGATGAAAATTAAAAGCAGGTAAGTATGGGTCAGAAATCCAATCCAATCGGGCTCCGTCTCAAAATCACCCGCACGTGGGACAGCATTTGGTACCATAAAAAAGAAACGTATGCGCAGACCCTGCATGAGGACCTGCGCATACGCCGCTATATCAAAGAGCGTTTTAACAAAAGCGGAATTGTCAAAGTGGGGATTGAGCGCTTCCCGGAGAAGGTCCATGTGAAACTTTTTAGCACAAAACCGGGCTTGATCATTGGCCAGCAGGGGAAAAAGATCGAAGCGCTCAAGTCCGCACTCAAATCCATGGTGACAAAACCGCTCGAGATTAAAATTATCGAGGTGGCCAAGCCGGACGGCTCGGCGCAGGCACTGGCCGAAGCGGTCGCACTACAACTTGAGGAGCGTGTGCCTTTCCGCCGTGCCATGAAGATGGCGCTGCGCTCCGCCTTGCGGGCCGGCGCACTCGGGGTACGGGTGATGGTTTCCGGCCGCCTCAACGGTGCCGATATGGCGCGGCGCGAGCAATACCTAGAAGGGAGGGTGCCGCTACACACCCTGCGTGCGATGATCGACTACGGCACGGCGGAGGCAGACACCACCTATGGCAAGATTGGGATCAAGGTGTGGATCTATACTGGGGACTACCTTGAGGGAAAAGAGAATAACAATAGTAGCGAAGAAAAAGCGGCCAACAAGCGGCGGGAGGCATAATCAACCATGCTGGCACCCAAAAAACTGAAATGGCGTAAACCACATAGTCTCAACCTACACGGAAAATCCAAGGCCGGCAACACCATTGCCTTTGGCGAGGTGGGGTTAAAGGCAGTGTCTGCAGAACGCATCACAGCCCGCCAGATTGAAGCCGCGCGCGTGGCGATGATGCGCCATGTCCGCCGCGGCGCAAAAGTCTGGATCCGCATTTTTCCTGACCGCCCAGTAACCCGCAAGCCAGCAGAAACCCGCCAGGGCAAGGGCAAAGGGAATATTGAGTACTATGTTGCGATTGTCAAACCGGGCAAGATTATGTTTGAGATGGCCGGTGCGGAGGAAAAACTCATGGTCGAAGCCCTCGAGCGCGCAGCGGCGAAACTGCCGATCCGGACCAAAATCGTCAAACGGGTGAAATAGCGTTGGGTTTGACCGCATGAGTACGAATCAAAAACTGGACTTCGCGCATGGCTAAGGGCGACAAAAAAAAATCAAGAAAGATCAACTTTGCGGAGCTCAGCGATGCGGAGCTCGAGCGTTACCACCAGGAGTTCCGCAAGGAATTGCAGGAGATCCGATTTAGCCAAGTGACTTCGGCGTACACTAACAACGCACGCATCAGCGCGCTGAAAAAAGACATCGCCCGGATTCTGACGGTCAAAAACCAACGCAAGAAGCAGGCTGCGGCAAAATGAGTGTCTCTACAGGCAAGACGAAGAAGACCTTGCAGGGTGTCGTGATTTCTGCCAAAACTCCCAAGACTATTGTCGTGCGGGTGGAGTTCCGCAAGCCAGACCCGCGCTTCAAAAAGACGGTCATTCGTAGTAAGAAAGTGATGGCGCACGATGAAAAGGGTGAGGCGCGCGAGGGGGACACAGTGGTTGTAGTAGAATCGCGTCCGTACTCGCGCCGCAAGCGCTATCTATTGCAAAAAATAGTCGCACGCCGCAGCGAACCATTGCCGGCGTTACCGGAAGAACAGGAGGCTGCCCATGCTGCAAACGCAGTCGTGGCTTAAGGTTGCAGACAACACTGGTGCCCGCCAGGTGCAGATCATCCGTGTGCTCGGCGGTTCCAAAAAGCGCTACGCCGGGGTCGGAGATATTGTGGTCGTGGCGGTTAAATCCGCGACGCCAGCCTATGGCCTTAAAGATGCGATGGGAAAAAAAGACCACAAAAAACAGGTGCAGCGCGCAGTGATTGTGCGCACTACTAAGGAAATCCGTCGCCCCGATGGCTCATACATCCGTTTTGATGAAAATGCTTGTGCGCTGATCGACAACCAAAATAATCCTAAGGGAACGCGGATTTTTGGTCCGGTGGCGCGCGAATTGCGGGATCGGCAATTCATGAAAATCATCTCTCTGGCCCCAGAGGTGCTGTGATGGCTGCCAAGCGTGCCCCGCAAAAAACCAAAACCCGCCTCAAGGTCAACGACGAGGTGATTGTGATTGCCGGCAAATTCAAAAAGGCGCGCGGCAAAATCCTGCGTATTGATCGCGAAAAGAACCGGGTTGTGGTGCAGGGGGTCAACCTGCGCAAGCGCTTTGCCCGTCCCACGCAGGATAACCCCAAGGGGGGGGTCATCGAGGTGGAGATGCCCATTGCGATTTCCAACGTGCAATATTACGACGCGAAGGAAAAGAGGGGCACACGTATAGCATATGGCTATGACAAAAACCAAAAAAAGATCCGGCTTTCGGTGGCTTCAGGCCGGAAAAGGGCTCTTGACTGAACATGGCAGTAGCAGTTAAAGAAAGCACCCAACCCCGGCTGCGCCGGCTTTACAACGAAAAGATCCGGCCCGAGTTAAAAGAGGAATTGGGGCTGCGTTCGATCATGCAGGTGCCTGTGCTAAAAAAAATTGTCATCAACGTAGGGGCGGGATTTGCTGTTACCAATCCTAAAGCCCTCGATAGTGTGTTGGCGGAGTTGGCCGCAATCACGGGGCAGGCACCGGTCAAAACCCGAGCCAAAGAAGCAATCTCCAATTTCAAGCTGCGCAAAGGGCTTGCCATTGGTGCGATGGTCACGCTGCGCGGCAACCGTATGTACGAATTCCTCGACCGCTTGATCAGCGTGGCGCTGCCAAGGGTGCGTGATTTCAATGGCCTCAGCCCCAAAGCATTCGATGCACACGGCAATTATACCATAGGTATCCGGGAGCAGATCATCTTTCCGGAAATCCATTTTGACGACGTCGAGCGCATCCACGGGATGGATATCACTCTCGTGATCCGGTCGGAAAGTCCGGAGCATTCAGCAAAACTGCTCGAAAAATTCCAATTCCCGCTGCGGAAAAAGTAGGAGAATATGGCTCGAAAAGCAATGATCATGAAAGCCCAGCGCCCGCCAAAATTTCGGGTCAGGGCGTACAACCGCTGCCCGCTGTGTGGCCGTGCCCGTGGCTACCTGCGCCGGTTCCAGATGTGCCGCATCTGTTTTCGGGAACATGCCTCGCGTGGTCTCATACCAGGTGTGAGCAAATCTTCGTGGTAAAGATATGCACAGCGATCCGATAGCCGATATGCTGACACGCCTCCGCAACGCCGCCAGGGCGGGGCACGAGAGTGTGGAGGTACGCATCAACAATACCTGTGAGAAAATCTTGTCAATCCTCAAGCATGAGGGCTTCATCGACTCGTACATAATCTACAAAAGCGGAGCAGCGCGCATGGCCAAAGTCGAGCTGCGCTATTACCAAAACCGTCCCGTTTTCACCACGATCGAACGGGTGTCCAAACCAGGCCGCCGCATTTACCTTAAGTGGAAAGATATCAAACCGACGCGAAACAACCTGGGACTCAGCATCTTGTCCACGCCAAAAGGTGTGCTGTCTGATAAAGAGGCCAAGTTCCAGCACGTCGGTGGCGAATACCTTTGTAGGATCTTTTAATATGTCACGGATTGGTAAAAAACCCATCCCGCTGCCTGCTGGAGTGACGGTCAGTGCTGCCGATGGCAGCGTGGTCGTCAAAGGTCCCAAAGGCGAGCTCAGGGCACCGCTTTTTCCAGGGCTCAGCCTGGAGGTCTCTGGCAATGTGGCGCGGATCCTACGGCATGGGGACGATAAGGCATTGAGGGCGAAGCATGGTTTGGTGCGCTCGCTCGTCAACAATTGTGTTATAGGAACCAGCATGGGCTACACCCGCACCCTTTTGATGCAGGGCGTGGGGTACCGCGCGCAGAAGCGGGGCAAGGAAGTCGTATTCAGCCTTGGCTTCTCGCACGAGGTCGTGTACCGTGAACCGGCGGATGTAACTATCGAAGTCATTGAAAATACCAAACTCAAAATCAGCG
>JANWWX010000061.1 GCA_025057195.1 Leptospiraceae bacterium
CATTTGTTCCATGCTTCAGGCCAACACTAAAGCAAGCGCCAGTGGCCCCAAGAGCACTGCTGGAGGTCTTGCTGAAAGGTTTGCCATGGAGTTCAGCTTTGGCGGCAGCATTGGTCTATGGCATACTCAGGAAATTGGCTCGCCTTGGACCCCCACCTTTGTCGGGACACCGGCTGTGGGTTTTCGCTACCATTTCACCGATTTAATCGCCATTGCACCTTATATTGGCTTCTTTACAGCCAAGACGGTCGATAACACCAACAACACTGCTCCGGCCGCAACCAAGAGCATTGAAACTACCGTCACGGCGTGGGGGGTGGGGCTTGAAGTCCCATTTTATCTGACAAAGCTACAATCGCTTTACCTTTACGTTGCACCAGGAATTGGCTACACCCCGGTTTCCTATACTCGAAAGACAACGCGTGTGGATGGTCTGGCGACAGAAACGGCACCCAAGGGAAATTTTCTCAGCCTCTATGCAGCCTTGGGTCTACAAGTACCCATTACAGAGCAACTGCACGCACTGGCCAAAGTGACGGTGGGTTATGCCTCAGGCACCATCAATCCAGACACAAAGGCCAATCCGGTGGAACCGGATGATACCTCCAATTACTTTGGCCTGCAGAGCTGGGCGATTGGTGCGCTTTTTTATTTTAATTAGATTTAAATTTCTAATTAGATTTAAATTTCTTCTTTTGATCAAAACATAATACTAACTTTTGCGCAGCGTGGCCACGCGGCTTTACCGTGGGCGTGGCCAAACCACCGCACTAATATTTAAAGCAGCTCTGTGCTTGATTGCTACACAATTTTGAAATTGGGTGATTATTGGTATTTGTACCAACAAAGCCGCGTGACGGGACATTGCCGTCATTGGTTTTTGCTTATGCTCTGGCTTCTGCGGCGGTGGAGATACTTGTTACTTTTGGTTGCTGCGGACAAACTCATGGCAGTCGGTGCGGCGTTGGAGATGCCAGGCAAAAAACCAGAGGAAGCTGTGGCTGTGGTGCAAAATGCGCTGCGGCGGATCCATACCACTTGCATCGAACAGGAAATCACTTTAGGTGCCCATTGGCGCTGCAAGACGCCGTTTTTTTCTGTGGTTGGTCTCGATATTTCGGTCACCGCTTTGCCAGAAAAGTCGATCATCCGCGCGGACTCGCGTAACCGGCAAGGCTTTGCCTTCATTGACTTGGTCGCACAAGAAACTGGCCAAGGCCCGTTTGCACAACGTTATGGTGAAAAATCCTTTATAGTGGGCACTCTGGCAACCGCCATTTCCCCGGCATTGGGCTATTGGTATGTGAATTCCAATTCGATGATACGCAACAAGTCACTATTTTGGCCGATGCTTGGGCTCATTTTTGGAGACCTGTTTTTGTTCTGGATGAGCTCTAAAATCTATTTTACCAATAGCTTTGATCCGTTCGGTGCGGGTTTCACTTCGATGGTCATCTCGATGGCGGCTTTCCGCACGATCATGCTGGTGCCGATTTCCTGGCAGGTGCTCGCGCATAACCGCTTTGCCGGCTTGCAGATTAGCTACCGTTTTTGATGGCCGACACGCTGCAGATATTGCGCGCGCTGAGCGAACCTTTGCGCCTGCGCTGCTATTTGCTGTTGCGGCAAAGCCCGCTGGCCGTGTCGGAGTTGGCGCAGATCCTGCGGATCTCGCAGTCGAATGCAAGCCACCACATCAAAGCGCTACGCGAATTGCATCTTTTGCTGGCGGAAAAAAACGGACAACACACCTATTACGCGCTCAATCGGCAGGTGTTCGCAGAACCCCATCTTGCCGGAGTCCTGCGCGTATTGGAAGAAGCGGCTACAGAAATTCCAGAGCGCCGCAGCGACACTTTGCGCCTGCGCAAGGTTTTGTCACAGCGCAATGCCGAAACTTTTGCGCGTTGGCGGCAGGCACAGCCTGACTTAGCCTATAGCGAGGCGTTTGCGCACTTGGCCTGTGGTCGGCGAGGCCGTGTGCTCGATATTGGCTGCGGTGAAGGCGATTTTTTTGGCGAACTCGCTCTTTCGTTCAATGCAATCGTGGCCATTGACTACGATTTCGCGCACGCCCGCAGCGCCAAAGACAGGGGGCAAAATAAAGCGCATGTGCTGTGCGCCGATGCGCAGGAGTTGCCCTTGGCCGACGCCTGTGTTGATGCGATCATTTTCCGCATGGCACTATCGCAGATCCGCGATTTTGTGCAGGCATTGCGCGAGGCTTTGCGTGCGCTCAAAGTTGCAGGCTTTCTCAGCATCATCGATAGCGACGGCGAAAATGGTGCGTTTTACGCTGACGTCATCTCTGCCTTGCGTAAAATGCCAAAGGCCCGCATCGACTACGAAGAGCGACTGCCACGGCTATTTCTCTTGCGTGTCGAACGCATCAGCTAAGGGGGCACCAGGCTGAGCAGGTATTGGATTAAATCTTCTTGGTCCTGCTGGCGCATCAGCCGAAAAGATTCATGCCGCTGGTCCGTGGCTAAAAATTGGTGTAGCGCTTCAGGTTTGCGGCGTATCCGGACTAGGCTCAATTCAGCGCGCCGCAATTTTTCGGCCAAAACATGTGCCGGCAGGTGGCAGTCGGTGCAGTCGTGTGAGGCATAGACTTCCTCGCCACGTTGGATCGCTTCGCTCCGCTCTTTTTCGTGCAGGCTGTACCAACTGAGCACTAAAAAGGCGACGAGCAAAAAAATGGCGAAAATGTGCAGCCAACGCGGTCTTGCCACTGCGGCAATTACTCGCGTTTATAACGTTCGATGCGCACACTACTGCGGTAAATTTCGAGCGCTGCTGTGAGCAGTTGGTTGTAGCTATTTTGACCTAAATTTTGTGCGATTTTTTCTTTTTCGGCATCCTGCGGCATTTTTTTCCCAGCAAATGCCTGGTTGGGATCAAAATCGGCTTTGCGGTAATCCGCAGCGGGTGGCAAAGGTGAAGTGCTGCGGTTGGTGATTGCGAAAAAATAGGTGTAGCCGCCGGCTTCGACCGGGCCTAAAACTTTGCCCAAGGGAGCAACGAGGCGCTGGCGCAAGAAGAAATCGGACTGTGCCAGTGGCAAAAGGCTTACCGGCACGTCCTTGCCCTTTTTGCTATCGAGGTCATCGCGCAGTGCGACATTGTCGAGCGCGATGAGTTTGCTCGTGGTGGCATTGGCTACCTGCACCATATCCCGTGCTTGGCTTAGGCTGTTGAACCACTCTTTTTCCAATACAGCGCGCTTTTCGTTAAAAAGCGTGGCGCGGATGCTTTCGCGCTTGGCGGCATCGAGCACCGCTTTGGGGTCTTTGCTCAAAAATTCGGCTTGGAATTTTTCTTGGATCTCTTTTTCGGTTGGGTTAAAACGGTTGCGCAGGATTTTATCTTTTGCTGAGCCGTCGATGGCAACAATGCGATAGGAAAGCAAAGTGGTGGCAAAGCGTGCCTCATCGAGCACGGCAAAATCCGAGGCATAGTTGGTATTTTCCAGCATCGCATAGGCTTTGGCTGGGCCATAATCCCTGAGGAAGCCGCGCGCGACTTGCTCAAGGCTCATGCGGCGTGCAGACAGGTACTCATTCAGCCTTTTGGTGTCGAGTTTGCCCTCGACAATGAATTCGGCAAATTGCTTTTTATAAAAATTGGCAAGGATTTTGGGTTCACTCGAGGAAGTGGGGTTGAAACCGGCGCGGCTTAAGAGCTGCGTGAAGATTTTACGTTCGATCGCCTCTTCCAGCGCGCGGCTTTTGGCCAAATCCTCGAACAGCTTGCGGTTTTGCGCATCGAGCTTGCCGAGGTTCTGCGCCATGCGCTCTTCCAACTGCTTTTGGTAATCGGCAACCTCTGCGCGGGTGAGGTATTCGTTGCCGATGCGCGCCGCATTGTATTGGTCCACGCGCGCGCTCGTGCCGATGAAATCCGGCATGCCAAAAGATAACACAATGATGAGAAAAATGAACGAGAGAAAGATCCAAGTCCCAACACGGACGATTTTTTCGCGCAAACTGGGAGCAGTTTCTGCCATTCGCCACTCTACATTTTTGATTTACTGCAGCAAACTGAAATAAAGCAGCCGCCATGAACGAATACATCTTGCAGATTGCTGAAAAAGCACTCGAGGCTTCCCGCACGCTGCGCCAACTCAAAAGCACGCAAAAAAATGCTGCACTTTTGCGCCTAGCAGAGCTGCTCGATAAAAACCGCCGCGATTTGCAGGCCGAAAATGCGCGCGATCTGGCGTACGCCCGGGAGGCCGGCTTGGACGCAGCGCTGGTGGACCGCTTGACGCTCAGCGACAAGGTTATCGACGCCATGTGCCGTGCTGTGCGGGAGATTGCGGCTTTTCCAGATCCCGTGGGTGAGGTGGTGGAAGGACGGACCTTAGCCAGCGGCATCCGGCTTTTAAAAGTGCGTGCGCCGCTGGGAGTAATCGCAGTGATTTATGAATCACGGCCCAATGTGACCATTGACGTCGGCGCGCTATGCCTGAAATCCGGCAACGCCGTGATCCTGCGTGGCGGCAAGGAGGCTCTACATAGCAACAAGGCGCTGGTGGCACTTTTCCGCGAAGCACTTGCCGCAGAAAAAATCCCCCAAGATGCCGTGCAGTTGGTTGAGCGGACCGACCGCGCGCTGATTGTTGATCTGGTGCGCTGCGAACGCCAAATTGATCTGGTTGTGCCGCGGGGTGGTGAAGCCCTCATCCGCTACGTCACGGAGCATAGCCTCATCCCGGTGGTCAAACACGACAAGGGTGTTTGCAACATCTATGTCGCTGCCGATGCCCCGTGGGAAATGGCACGTTCGGTCGTGCTCAACGCCAAAATCCAACGGCCGGGGGTGTGCAATGCCGTCGAATGCCTCCTCATCGACCGTGCCTGGCCACATGCCCAATCCCTACTTCTGGCGCTGCGTGAGCAGGGTGTTATTTTGCACAGCGATGAAGACGGCATCGGCTGGGGCAAGTCGTTGGGGGTAGAGATCCAACCATTTCTGAATGAGCATGGCTTTGGCCATGAATATTTGAGCCTCAACCTTTCGGTGCGCCCCGTATCTGGCATCGAGCAGGCAATCGACCACATCCACACCTGGGGCTCCAAGCACTCGGATGCAATTTTAACCAATGACTACACCCTCGCGCAGCGCTTTGCTGACGCGCTCGATTCTGCCGCAGTGTTCATCAACTGCTCGACCCGCTTCCACGACGGCGGCGAATTTGGTCTGGGAGCAGAGGTCGGCATTGCCACCGGAAAACTCCATGTGCGCGGGCCAATGGGGCTGCGCGATCTTACCACCACGCGCTACATTGCCACTGGTCACGGGGAGATCCGCACCTGAAAGAAGAAAAACCCGTATTTTTCTTTGGCGGCAGTTTTGATCCGCCACACCGTGGCCATCGCGCGATTGTCCAACGCTTGGCGAAAGATTATCCCCAAAGCACCACCATTATCTGCCCAGCGGCGCAGGCGCCCCTGCGTGGCAGCTATCTTTTTAGCTATCGTGAGCGTGTGCGCCTGCTCCGCCATTGCTTCCAAAAAGAACTTGCAGAACGCATGGTGAAATTGGCGCTTTTGGAGCGCCGCATGCCCAAACCCAACTATACTCTGATTACCCTGCGCGAAATCGAAAAGCGCTGCGGCGTTAAACCCATTGTCGTTCTTGGTGCTGACCAAGCACAACGGCTCAGGCTTTGGTACCAGTTTGAAACACTCATCCAGGAGTTTTCTTTTGTTATCTTTGCCCGTGGCCACGTTCCCGAGCTATTGCCGCAGCTGCACTGCCGTTTTATCGCGGATTTTTGTGAGCCGGTGTCAGCCACTGAGATACGAGAAAAACTAGTGCCACTTCCGCCGCCAGAGCGCTGGCAGGCTGCGCTGCAGGAATTTTCCAACAGCAAAAACCCTCAGCCGACAAAATAAAAAAGCAGCCGAAAAAAAAGGAGTGTTATTGCAAAAAGAAGCCTTTTCAGCCAACGCAGCGGATGGCCCACAAATAAAATTTTTAGTAAAAGTGTGGCATCGCGGAAGAGAAAGCAAGGGGTCAAAAAAACGGCAAAACCTGCGAAAACCAACGCGGCTTTCACGTCTATCCATAAGGCCATGGTTGCCACGTACATGGCCAATTGTGCCACCGGAAAAATAAAATGGCGGGAAGTGAGCCAAAACGGGAAACGCTTCTCTTTTTTCCATAACCGCAAGGCCAAAAAAAGATCAGAAACACCCGAAAGCCAGGGATAGTCTTTGGCAGCGATGGCTTTGCTGCGGCAGGATATGCGTTCAGCGGGCAACGTGGTTTTGCCTACCAAAAGCCGATGGTAAAATTTTAACTTGCTAAATGGGCGATCCGAAAAGGGTGGCAAAAGGCGGTGGTTGAAACTGCAAAGCACATCCTGGGGCTTGTGCGCACCAAGGTAGTTGCGAAAATCGGTGGCAGCGCAGCGCCAGGCAAAACGCCACAACGGTTCGTTTTTATCCCGCACGCACCGCTGCGGCCAAAAGAGCACCAGTGGGAAGCGCTGGCCATAACCCAAAAGCAGCCACAGATCTTGTGGATGCAATAAAACGCGGTAATCGCAAAGGACTGTGGAGACCGACTTGCTGCCTGCCAACTCCACTGCCTGTGCTCCGATATCGAGTGCCTGCCGGCGGGTGAAGCGCAGGTTTTCTTGCGGCCAAGCCCAGTTGCTCAACCGCAGCGGGCGGTCATAAAAAATAACAGCGTGGAGCGGGACTGTGCTTTTGGCCACCACCCGCGCAAGTATCCCGATGTTGTGGCGGTCTGCGGGAGTATCGTCGCCTGCGAAATACCATATTTCTAAGCTGCCCTCGGCGTTGCGGCCATCGCTCATGCGGTTTTGGCACGGACAAGATCCGGCCTAACGAGGGCAACCACGGCATAGCCGAGCGACAGCGCCATGAGGATTAGGGAAATAAACTGTGCTTGCGAGACACCAAAGACATCGCGCGGGTTGAGCCGGATAAACTCAATCAGAAACCGGAAAAGCGCGTGCAAAAAGAGGTAAAGGAAAAATTTGGAACCCAAAGGCCAGGATTTTTTGCGCACAGCCCAGAGGAAAAGGAAGCACAAAAAAGAAAATGCCGCCTCAAAAAAAGGGGTATTGATTGCCGTCGCATTGGGATTGCCGCCACCATATTTAGCCAGCCAATCGGACCAGCTGGCAGCGCCGTTGGGAAAGGCCATGCAGAAAGGAGCGGGCCAGTTCATCGTGCATAGCTCTCCATAGCAGCCGTCACCCGAAAGGATGCAACCGGTGCGGCCAAAGACATAGCCCAAAGCCAGCATCGGTGTCAAAACATCGACGCCAAAAAGGATGTTCACTTTGTGCCTCCACAGGATGAAAATAATCAGCGCACTTGCCAAAATAAAGCCACCGTACCATGTCAGGCCGGCACCCGAAAAAAGATGTGAGAAAATA
>JANWWX010000062.1 GCA_025057195.1 Leptospiraceae bacterium
TCTGTGACCGCCGACTCCCGATAGCCATCAAAGCCAGTGACCACGACAGTATAAATACCCGGCGGGGCATTGATGGTAAAGCTGCGTGGTTGGCCACGGGGAATGATGGCCTCGATGTAGCGTGTTTCGTAATAGCGGGTGGGAACCCCTTGATAAAAGTAAATGATGTATTCGCCCACCTCGGCGCCAGTTTCAGGGTCAATCGATGCGGTGAAAGTAAACCGGCGTTCGTTGGGATCATACGATAGCTGCGGGACAGTCGGTGCCTGGCCACCGGCGATTTTATCGGTACCACTATAGTAATCGTGCGGTAGGGGATCGCGCAGCGTGCAGCCTAAAAATAGCACACTGCTTAAAATAGCAAAAAGCGTTTTTTTATTTAGCAACTTTCTCGGCATTTTTAGCTGGCGCCGCTGGTGGTTTTATGCTTTTCCCGTTTTTATCCTTATCTTGGTCTAAGGAAGTTTTTTCTGCCTGTTGCTTCCGGGCGAACGCATGCGATTCGGCAAGATAGACACTCATCCGGTGGTTGTGGCGGATGGGTTCTTCCTCAGCCCATAGCCCTGCCTGCAGCAGGAGTTCGTCGGCCTCCTTATATCGCCCTTCGAGGATGAAACATACCGCAACATCGTTTTGCCAGTATGCGCGCTGCACGGTTGGCAGGTCACTGCCGCGGATCTTGCTGAGTTCGTCGAGTGCCTCCGCAATTTGGCCTTTGAGCAAGGCTGCGTAGGCATTGCTCGTTTCAGGCATGTTGCGGTCAGTATAAAAATAGAGCGTCCCAAATTGTCGGTTTTTGCCCTCGGCCACAAGGTGCGGCGTCGGCAAAATAACGGTGATGGTATGCGCCACGCCGGCGGTGCAACCCAAAAGCGAGGCTAAAGCGCCGAAAAGTGGGTAAAGACAGCGCCGCATGGGACTTTCTCACGCGGCGCATTGGCCGGCAAAGACAATTTATTGCCCGCCTGTGTCTATTTCATTTATTTTCAATCCATGAGTGCTAACCACTACGACACCATCATCATCGGCTCAGGTCCTGCCGGATATACTGCCGCGATTTACGCTGGCAGGGCTAACCTCAAAACCCTGGTGCTCGAGGGCATCGAGCGCGGGGGCCAGCTCATGATCACAAGCGAAGTGGAAAACTATCCTGGCTTTCCGCACGGTATCCAAGGTCCAGAACTGATGGAGCATTTCCGTAACCAGGCAGCGCGCTTTGGCGCGGAATTAAAAACAGTAATGGCTGATAAAGCCGAGCTCAGCCAAGGAGCGCCGTTCCGCATCCACGCCGAAGGCCAGGTTTATACCTCCGACACGGTGATTGTTGCCACCGGTGCCTCTGCACGGTTTTTAGGGATCCCTTCTGAGCAGGCTTTCAAAGGGCGCGGAGTTTCTGCCTGCGCCACGTGCGATGGCTTTTTTTTCCGTGGCAAAGAGGTGGCCGTGGTGGGCGGCGGCGATTCAGCATTTGAAGAAGCTAATTTCCTCACTAAATTCGCCAGCAAGGTCACTATCCTCCACCGCCGTGACACTTACCGCGCAAGCAAAATCATGGTCGAACGCGCGCGCAAAAACCCCAAAATCCAGTTTAAGACTTTTGTCGAAGTCGCTGAGATCTATGGCGACGAAAAAACCGGCACTGTGGCTGGGTTGAAGCTGCGCAACAACCAGACTGGCAGCATTGAGGATTTCCCCGTGCAGGGGCTTTTCATTGCGATCGGCCATGTGCCTAATACTGGGCTATTTAAAGGCCAACTCGAAATGGACGAGGCCGGCTACCTCATCACCCAACCCGATCGCACCGCGACCAATATTCCAGGAGTTTTTGCTGCAGGCGATGTCAAGGACCATTATTACCGGCAAGCGGTGACCGCAGCGGGCTCTGGCTGCCAAGCTGCCATTGAGGCAGAGCGCTATTTGGAAAGCAAGAGGCATTGATGCAGGATTTTACCGAGCGCCCATGCTGGTTTGAGGGCCGGTTTGTCCCACTCAAAGAGGCTAATGTCAACATCCGAACGCATGCGCTGCAGTATGGTACCGCCTGCTTTGGCGGCATGCGCGCGTACTTTAACTCGGAAAAAAATAATCTTTACCTAATTCGCCTTGAAGACCACCATGCACGGCTGCGAGCCTCGTCGCGCATCCTGCAGATGCAATGGTCCATGCCGTTTGAAGAATTCCGCCAAATAACGATCGAATTATTGCGCCGTGGCAACTGGCGCGAAAACTGCTACCTACGCCCGATCATTTACAAATCTGAGCTTTCCCTTTCGCCACGCCTGCACAACGTCACCGACAGTTTTGCCATGTATGCGATACCACTCGATGATTATCTCGACACGCGCCGCGGCTTGCGCGCCATGATCTCCTCCTGGGTTCGTCTTTCTGACAACCAGATCCCAGCGCGTGCCAAGGCGACGGGAGGGTATATCAACTCGGCATTGGCGAAATCCGAAGCGATGCAGAGCGGATTTGACGAGGCCATTTTCCTCGACGTGCGTGGCATGGTCTGCGAGGGTTCTGCCGAAAATATTTTCATCGTGCGCGACGGAAAGTTGATCACGCCGGGAACTGCATCCTCGATCCTCGAGGGTATCACCCGCCGCACGGTTCTGACCATGGCCCGCGATTTGGGCATCGAGACCATCGAGCGCGACATCAGCCGCACAGAACTTTATGCTGCCGACGAAGTTTTTTTTACTGGAACTGGTGCGCAGATCGCTTGGGTGGAAAGTATCGACCACCGCCCGATTGGCAATGGCAGTATCGGCCCCATCACTGAAAAACTGCAGAAAACATTTTTTGCTTACGTGCGCGGAGAACTACCACAATACCAGCACTGGCTGACTCCGGTCTATTGATGCAATTACCCGCGTTGGAAAAACTGCCGCAGGTCATCATTTTTGAAGGCGACCAGATTCCCGAAAAGGCGAAAGCGTTGCGAAGCCTTGCGGCAGAAATCCTCTACCGTTATCGGCTCGACGAAACAGAAACTCCCGAAATGGTGCAAAGGCTAACCGAAAAGAACATGCACCCCGATTACGTGGAGTTTGCCGATGAAAACGTAATGATTGGTCCGGAAAAAGATCCCCCACCGCAGACAGTGCGCCACCTGCTCCGCCGTGTGCTACCGTATGCACCATGGAAATCGCGGGCACGCGTGATCGTGTTCTTCAACGCCGCAGGCATCAAGGATGCGGCAGAAACAGCATTGCTCAAGACGCTGGAAGAACCACCACGGCAGCACTATTTTTTCTTGAGCGTACAGTCTGCAGAAATCCTCAAAGAGACTATCCGCTCGCGTGCTGTGACCGTGCGCTTGAAATTACCGCCACCGGAATTTCCTTCCGACCCGTGGCAGAGGTTTTATGTTCTCACTGGCGCCCATGATTTTATCGCCGAGTGGCCACAGGCAGCCGAACAGATCATCGCTGGGCTGCGCAACACCGCTGACATTTTGTCCTTTTCAGAAAGAGACTTCGTGCACTGGGAAAAAGCCCTCTACACTGGTGTGCGCTTGGCTCTCGAGAAAGAAAATCTGAGCGCACAGATCGCGGGTTTGCATTTTGCCGCACTCCCGTTGTGGGCGGCATTGCGCGACCGCGTAACCGGTGGTATTGTTCCCTCCTTTTCTCCTCTGGTGGTCCACCATCTGAGCCCCCAGCAAGCCCTGGCGGCGGCATCTTTAGTCCAAAGCTACTTGCGTAAACTTGAGCTACGTGTATTCGGCAACCGACCGCTTAACCCCCACACTGTATTTTATAGCTTCTTCCTGCGCTTTTTTGCGCTGTGGGTAGCCAAGGATCAATAGTGTGTGATGAAATCTTTAAGCGCACGCGCCTCATCCTCCTTCATGCGCAACCGCATCCAAACGATGTTGTCGAGCGAGATGAGGCCAACGGTTTTTCCTTCCTTTGTCACCGGCAAATGGTGGATATGCTCTGAGGTCATGAGCTCAAGCGCCTGTTCAATGTTTGCGGAATGCTCAATGGTCTTGAGTCCTTTTGACATCACTTCCCACACTTCGATTTTATCGAGTTGGGTGTAGCGCTCAGCAACTAAGCGCATGATGTCTTTTTCTGTGATGATGCCAACCACCTCTTCCTGCGGGGTGACAATCAAAAGTCCAGTCTCTTTCCAAGCAAGCATCTGGCGCACCGCAGCCAGGACAGATTCGTTTTGGCGGATCACCGGCATCGGGTAAGTTTTAGTTTTGAGCACATCCATCACGACCATGGCACCCGCTAATGCCACCATTCCGGATGTAAAGGGTTTTTGGAAAAATTGCATAGGGCCAAGCGAAAAGAGCTCTCGTTATCGCCTGGAATTATGTCACTTGTTTGCGCTCGAGCTTTTCCAGCAGCCGTTTTGCCTTGAAGGTATTGGGATCGTCAGGGTCAATCAGCTTTACCAAATCGCCGTAAATAACTCTGGTATATTTTTCAAATACAGTGAGTGGGTAGAGAATGTTGTGGTGTCTTAAATCCACTCCTCGATAGCAATTTGTTATTTGATCTCGATTTGAAAGTTCTAAATACTTTTTAGCAGCATACACCGGCACCTTGAGTTTTTTCGCCATAAATTCGTACGAATAGCGGATTTTTAGGTAAAGTTTCAAGATTTCTGCCACAGGCAAATTGATGAGAAGCGAATTTTGCGGATTGATTCCATACATTATAATCCCAGCAAGTTGCTTTTTGCGATAGCCAAGTCCCACCAAGCACGCGCCGACAACTTTTTTGCTTTTTACATCGACTAAGCGCAGGTTGAATCCAATATTATCTTGGAAAACTTTTTGAAAACCTCTAGAAAGACAAATTGCCCCCATGTCTTTATGATAGTAGTCTAAAAAGCCTAAAGATGGATAAATCAAGATCTCACGAGTAACTGGTTTGTTATTTAAGATCTTCAAGGATCTTGCCAACTCTTTGCGATAGAGCTTACGCAAATCCTTGAGCAAAAAAAGATACTCGAGTGCAGCATCGGTAACTGCCAGAATATTATTGGAATTTCGCACTACCGAAAGTTTTTGGATGCAATCTGCTAAGTGAGACTTTTTTTGTACTCATTC
This sequence comes from Leptospiraceae bacterium, assembly GCA_025057195.1. Lineage (GTDB taxonomy): Bacteria > Spirochaetota > Leptospiria > Turneriellales > Turneriellaceae > JANWWX01. The sequence goes on from JANWWX010000062.1 coordinate 5,072, forward strand.
TCTAAGCATTTTATAAATAGGTCCTGTGCCAATATTTGCTGTTTTATAGCTTCCAAGTCATAGATAAAATTTTCTAAATCCTTAAGACTAAAATTCTCTGCTTTCTCGTAACGTTGAAAGTTCATACCCAGGATCACATGGCTAAAACTAGCCATGAGCATCTGATAGCCCAAATCCCAAAGATTCTTATCTCTCGATTGGTAGTGCGCGGCTAAAAGCCATAACACCAAAATTCCTGACCAGCCTGCCTCTTGCGACAAAAACATCAGGCACTGCCGGAGCAGAGAGATCTGTTCTTGCAGATTTTTTTGATGTTTGCCTCAGTCTGAGGCAAATTTTGCAATTTGCTTTCTAAATTGATAATTTGCTTTCGCACACGTTCGCAACTCTGTTCGTAAATATCTTTCACTTTATGATGCCACTTTTGCAATTTTATACGAACAAGAAGGAAATTGATCTTATCCTTAACTTCATGGCCCAATTCAAACTTCTGGTCTGGCAATCGATACTGCAAAACCACTTTTTGTTTATGCTGTATCTGCTCAAGATAGATGTTTTGGGGCAACTCTTGGCAGAGTTGCTGAAAAGGCACTGCATCAAAATAGCCTTTATTTAGCGAGGTTAGGTATCTATCTATAAAGGCGTGCCGCAACAATGGCTTAGGGAATAACTCGTCGAGCTTCCGACAATCTTCCATTCTATCCTTCTTGTCGCTGCCATTGAGGATCATTTCTTGGAGCAAAGAAATCACAGTTTGGCATTCCGGATTTTTGTCTATCCAGTACTTTAAGACAGTCTCAAAACTTAACCCTGCTGTAATCTTTTTCAATTGTTCCTTGTCCTGCATGAGATCAATAGGTATGTAACCTATGTCAAAAGCTAAATTGAGAAGATTAGGATCTATCCATGGTTCACTCTCTAGTTTTTTCTGAATAACCTTCTCCCTTATTTTATTATCAGAATAGCACAGCATCTGAATGGCATAGGCATTTACTGAATAATTACGTTTTTGCAGCAAAGACATGAAATCAGTGTATTCTGCAACAAACTTAGCGTCACAGCGCTTGGCAAAATCTGAAACCACTTGGGAAAGCACAAGGGGATCTACTACTTGTTGTGAAAGGAACAATTCTAGGCATCGCAAGTATGCACCCAATTCCATGAGGTATTGCGAAGAATTAAATCGCAGCTTTTGGCGGTGAGTGAGTGCCTTCTCGGTTTGCGGCTTGTATAGCCTGAGATGGCTGATGTGGAGATTGCTACGAGGCAAACGCCTTTCAATATCAGGAAGGGGAGACAATGTGTTTACCAAGAGTTGGAGCGAAGTATTTGCGCTGAACTCTCGATATTTGAAAGGATATAAAAACTGATCGGTTAATAATTCGTTGAAATAGAAATTTTTTAACGAGAGCCGCTTCCAAATCCCTTTGAACTGCTCAACTGCTATGCTGTCAACTAACTGCCTTGCAGGTAAAGTGGCCAGCATCTGGCCGATGTACTTCACCAAAATAACCTCAGACAAAACATTGCGCGGGTACAACCAATAAACGCAAGTGAAACGTTCGACGCTCCAGGCGGAGTTGTGGCGGATGTCGCTTAAAATATCCAGTATTGCCCGCAATGCAGGATAATGACGCCGATGATAAGTCCGCCAGTCATAGTCGCCTTCTAGTCGAGGCAGGACCACGTATTTTAAAAAAAGCTCCGGCGAAATCCCTTTATTGACAGCAGAGATCAATATGTTGATCAATTCTTCAAAATCCTGGCCTTTGGCTAAAAACTTATGGACTTGCCTGAAAATCTGACGCAAGTACGGCATCGGGGAAAGCCAGTAGTCTTTCCCCTTTGCACACCAAACTTTGAAAAGCGGTGCTACGGGAAGACGCTGGTCAGGAGGATAAAGACTTTCTTCACAGACTTCGCGCTGGAATTTTTTTATGCTTTTTTCACCGCTAAAGCGCTTTGTCCGGGGACCGGCAAGTATGGTAATCGCTCTGACCATATCATTCTAGTGTAGTCCTTTTCACCGAAAAAGCAAGCAATTTTTACCGCGTCAATCTACACCCCGAAGACATATGTTACAGTGTTTTTGAAGTGTTTTTAAATAGGTGCCTAAAATCTGACTTTGCAAAAAACAACCAAAAGGAGCCCCAGATGAAAGACTATCAAGAATACATCACCCGTCTACACCAAAATTTGTGTTACA
>JANWWX010000063.1 GCA_025057195.1 Leptospiraceae bacterium
AACATGCGCAATGTTAAGGCACTTTACCTGATCCCAGTGTTAGTCCTCTTTGGGATTTGGTTTTTTTGGCCAGAACGCAGCACGAATAAACTGCGCCGGTTAGAAGAACAGGCCCGCCGCGCTGCTTTAGCCGCCAATCCTGTCTCTGCGGAATACCGGGAGTTTTTGGAACAAAATCGCCGGCTTTTTGCCGAAGAGGGCATGTACTCTTTTGAGCAACTGATGGAATTGGCACGTACAGGTAGGATTTCCCTCGTCGGCGAACTATGGCAGCTGCGCCGGAAGTGCGGGGTGACCGGCATCAGGCCAGAAGATCAGGAGGCTCCCGCCCAGCAGCCACTGATGAACCTGGAAGAGTGCAACATCCGCATTGAGAATTTTCTACGCTCGCACTATCCCCCACCCGGCAATGAAAAATTAGTTTCTTTATTTCGCAACTACCTCCGCTACGAAGATGCCATGCGGCAGATGCGCATACCTGAGGGGTTGTCGCCGCAAGAGCGTTTTGAATTTATCCGCAAAAAGCGGCGCGAGTTTTTTTCTGAAGAGGACGCCAAGCTGATCTTCGGTTTCGAGGAAACACGCTTCACGACACAGCAGGCTTTGCTGGAGTTTGTCCGCAATTCCACAGGCATGCCTGCTGATTTGCGGGTCAAAAAGTATTATGAACTGCGCAAGAATTTGCTGGGCGATTACCACTCTGCGGTTGCCGAGCTGGAGCCGACCTACACGCGCTACGAAACGGAGTTGATGCTGCGCAGCGACGAGATGCAGCGTAAAGGCACAACGGAAAAAGAAACCCAAGCGTTGCGCGAGCGCTATTTTGGCACTGCGGCGGCACAACGGATGGCGCAGGTCGAGCAACAAATCCGCGCCGAACGGGAACGCATTGCCGCCTACGAAGCTGCTGCCCGCCAGTTTGAAAAAGAAAATCCGCACCTCTCCGAAAAAGAGCGTAACGCCCAGCTTGCTGCACTGCGCGAAAAAATGCTGGGTAAAGAAGAAGCAGAAGCCTACGCCCGGCGCATGCAGTATGAGGAATACCTGCGCACTAACAACCTGAAATAACTTGCCCCCGTTCCTACTGCGGCAGAGCCTACTTGCCACCGCCCACGCGTTAGGAATACTTTTTGGACTAGCACCCTTCTCGTTCTGGCCTGCAGGTATTGGAGCACTCGTGGCACTACTTTATGCTATTCATGGCTGCCTGTGCGCACCTGTGGCCCACATGGTGATCACTTGGCTGCTTTTTGCTGCTGCCACCACGTTGATCCCATTCGGCTGGATCGTGCCAACCATCTACCGATACACTGAAAGCACTGCCTGGACCACCACCTTTAGCCTATTTTATATCCTACTTTTCCAAAACAAATTCCTCTTGGTTTTGGTTGCGGCACGGCTTTTGGCAAAACCAAAACTTTTACCATATTGGAATCCAATGACTACTGCCGCAATTGTGGCTGCTGCGGACTATGTGGCGCCGGAACTTTTTCCGTGGTCTTGGGGGAATGCGGTCGCAGCCCAGCCGTGGTTACGCCAACTGGCATCTTTAGCTTCAGTTTATGCGATCGCTTTTGCCGCAGCGCTCACCGCAGGATTTTTGCAGCAGCTCATCCGCCACGGGCCGGCGCTACGCAGCAAAGAGTGGCAACTCGTTTTCGCCAAAACAACGTTGCTATGGCTTTTTGGGGGTATATTTTACCACGGGCAATTTTTTTCACCGAAGCCAACTGGCCAAAAGCTACGCATCCTCGTTGTGCAGACCAACCTGGGAGTGGTACGCACCCGCGAGGCACAGCAGATGGCCACAAGAGCGCAAAATAGCCTTTTAAGGCAATCCCTCGAGGGGGCAATCCTGCGGGCACCGCTCGATACCATTATTTGGCCTGAGGCCTCATTGCCTTTCCATAGCACCGACTCCAATCAGGAAAACATAGACATCTACTCCCCAAGTTATGACGCCGTCATCGAGTATGTCCAGCGCAGCACGGGCGCAGCCCTCATCTACCACGACCTCTTTCGGCAAAACCAGCAGCTTTACTCCCGTCTCGTGGTGCGCCCACAAAGTGGCCAAAACTATTACTTAAAAAGGCGATTGGTGCCTTGGGGAGAATATTTGCCTTTTGAAAACGAACTGCCGGTTTTACGCGAGATTTTTCCAGAAGCGGGGAAATTCCACGCAGCCAAACTGTCTGACGAAATCTTGGTGCCACTTAGCCAACCCAAAGACCGCATTTCCGATTTGCCATCGCATCTGCGTGCATTGCAGGTTTTGCGGGATGGGGCTGCCGTCCGCAAAGCGCTCCCCGCACCACCACAAACTCAAACTCTCACCATAAAACCCCTGCTCTGCTATGAGGCCCTCTATCCCGAAGAGGCCCGCACGCAAAGTGCCGAACTTTTGGTGAATTTGGCGAGCGACGCTTGGTTTGGGGATGGCCTCGAAGGGGCGCAACACGCCGCTGCGGCAGCTTTGCGCGCGGTGGAAAACGGCATTCCCATGGTGAGGGCTGCCCTCACTGGTGTCTCGTTCATTGCCGATGCCCGCGGTGAATTTGTGGTCAGGCCGACAGCCCAGGCACGTGAGGAGAATCTTTTTGCTGAAATCCCACTTGGCCGCCGGCAAACGGTGTTTGCACAATGGGGCATGAAGGCATTCTGGCTTTTTGTGGGCTTGTGCACGCTGCCAGGGATGCTATGGCTTTCCACCAAAAGAAGTAGCCATAATTTTTAAAAAGTTTACCTGACATCCCAAGACCAACCGACGTGCGACATGCAGCCGGTTTTAGCGCGTGCCCAGATCCGCCGCTACGACGAACTTGCAATCGGAAAAGCCCATGTGCCAGGGATGGTATTGATGGAAAATGCCGGCCGCGGTGCCTGGGATTTTTTGCGCACTCTTTTCGGCACAGAAAGTCTTGCGCAAAAGCGCATCACGATTGTGGCCGGGTCGGGCAACAACGGCGGCGATGGTTTCGTGCTGGCGCGCTACCTTTTGACCACAGGCCATCCGCCCTCATCGTTGCGGGTCATGGTCTTTGCCGAGAAAGAAAAGCTGCGCGGCGATGCCAGACAAAACTGGCAAATTCTGACAAGCCAAGTCCCAGAACTTTTTAGCTACCATTCGGCTTTAGATAGCACCGTTGAAGAAATGGTGGTGGGCTGTGACATTGTGATCGATGCGCTTTTCGGCACCGGCCTCACGCGGCCAATCACTGGTGAGCTGGCAAAACTCATTGCGCTGATCAATAACGCGCAGGGTGTGCGGGTGGCCCTCGATATCCCGTCAGGCCTGGATGCGGACACCGGCTGCGAACTGGGCATCGCCGTGCGTGCGCATGCGACGGCTACTTTTGCTTACTTTAAACCAGGCTTATTGACACCACGGGGACGCGAGTTTGCTGGAAAAATTGCGGTCATCCCGCTTTATGTGCCTGACCGCCAAATTTTGCCGGAATGTGGTGTCGCAGCACACTACTTGGAAAAGTCCGACATTGCCGCGCTGTTGAAGCCGCGCCGCATTTCGGATTACAAACACCGCGCAGGTGACGTGCTAATTGTGGCCGGCTCTTTAGGTAAAAGCGGTGCCGCACTGCTTTCTGCACACGCTGCTCTGCGCGGCGGTGCCGGCCTGGCCACGATTGCCACCTGGAAAGAAGTGATCCCGCAACTTGCCGTGCGCGAGGTCATGCTTTCCGCCATTGAACGTAATGCTATTGCAGAAAGCCTGAAGACGGCCTGCCGGAAGCGCAGCGCAATTTTGATCGGGCCGGGGTTGGGCACCGACAGCGATGCTGCTACAGCACTCAATTGGCTTTTAGAAAATACCAACTGTCCTTTGGTGCTTGACGCAGACGCGCTCACGCTTTTGGCGCAGCAGCAAGGACTGGTGGAATTTTTAAGCCCACGCGTGGTGCTCACCCCGCATAGTGGCGAATTGGCGCGGCTTTTGGGTAAAGATAGCTCTGCCATTGAAAATGATCGCTACGCCGCAGTACAAGAGACCGCCAAAAAATTCCATGCGGTCGTTGTGCTCAAAGGCGCACATACCCTCATTTCAAGCGATGGCAATATCCGGGTCTCGCCCTGGTGCAATCCCGTCTTGGCCACAGCTGGTGCGGGCGATGTTTTGGCAGGGCTTTTGGCAGCATTTTTATGCCAGCTGCCCGCATGGGATGCCGCCACCGCCGCAGTCTTTGTGCATGGCCTTGCGGCAGAAATTTGGAGCCGCGAAAGGCACTGCGATCGCGGGCTTTTAGCTCATGAGCTGGCGGACCTTGTGCCACAGGCTTTGGCCGAAGTGATGGGGGCATCTCAGCGGTGGGCACGGTAGTCGGCCAGTGACCGCAGGTAATCTTCCAGTGTCGGGGCATCTGGCAGCGGCGATGTGGGATTTTCGATCTTTTGGCGCGCCAGCATCCTTTCAGCACGCAAGCAGATGTCGCGGATGGCGCGCACGGGGAGTCCTGCGCACTGCCGGGCCAGTTCGGTATTTTCCTCCGCAGTCAGCTGTTTGGCATAAAAGGCAATGAGTTCGCGCGCATCCTCTTCGTCTGGTTCGCTGAATTCCAAAATGCTTTCAAAGCGAGAAAGCAGCGCGGCGTCGAGATCCTGCGGGCGGTTGGTTGCGCCAATGGTGACGCTGGTGGTAAGCGAACCCAAACCATCCAGTTTACGCAGCAACACCGAAAGCAACCGGCGTGTCGCTTCAAAAAGTTTTTCGTTGCGCGAGGGGGCCAACGCATCGATTTCATCGATAAAAAGAATGAGGGGAAAGCCTGCAGCCTGTGCTAAATCAAAAATCCACGCAAGGCGACGGCTCGATTCACCATAATACGCGGATAAAATGTTTTCGAGCGGCACGTGCACTACGGGAAAGCCTGCCTCTTTGCCGAGAAAGCGCGCCATGGTGGTCTTGCCCGTTCCCGGTGGTCCGGCAAAAAGCACGGCGCGTGGGTGGTTGCGCACGGTGTTGTTGCGGGTGGCGCGCGCAATGCGCTCATAAACTTCAGGATTTTTGAGTGGTAGGACGATTGTCTCGCGTAGCTTTTCGCGCAGCCGGCGGAAGCCAGCAATTTCGGGCATGTCGTCGTCAGGACGGTAGACGCCACAGCCCACAGCTGCAAGTTCGGCCAAAACGTCACGTACCCTCGGCCTGCCAAAGGCACGGCGTAAAAGGGCGGTGATGAGCGAAAGCTCTGCTGGACGTAGTGTCCCTTTCCTGCTGATTTCCAGTGTTTTTTCGTTGTAAAATGCACCGATGCGGATGCGGATATTGTCGAGCACCCCTTCTGTTGAGAATATGTTATCATTAAGCGCTTGCAGCGAGAGGTAGTTTTTGTCGGCGTTGTGGATGCGCCAGTTTTCCAGATGCTTTTTGGCAATCGTGATCGTGTCGAGAAGCAGGCTTTCGTCAACTTCTTCAAGTGCGCAGCGCAGCGTGAATTCATTGCGCTCAAAGGTCGGCTCGAACGCCCCATTGCTGAGTCCCAATTCTAAAGCCACGCGCTCGAGTTCTGCGCGGATTTCGCTGAAACCAAGTTGTGGGAGTGCTGCTTCGCCTTTCACGTGGTCCTTTTATGGTGGTGGTTCAGGCAGCAAAGCGTTGCTCAAATTCTTCCTGTGGCAGCGGTGGGCTAAAAAGGAAGCCTTGGTAGAACATGCAGCCATTATTTTTGAGGAATTCGAGTTGCTCCGCAGTTTCAACCCCCTCGGCAGTAGTGGCCAGCCGCAAATTTTGGGCCATACCAATAATTGTCTGTACGAGCACCGTATCGTTCGGGTCGGTGGGGATGTCGCGGACAAACACCTGATCGATTTTGAGTTCATGGAGCGGCAGCCGGCGTAGGTACGAAAGCGACGAGTGGCCAGTGCCGAAATCGTCGAGCGCTAGTCCGATACCGAGTTCGTGTAGTTCTTGCATCTTAGCCACGGTATCTTCGATATTTTCAAGTGCCAGGCTCTCGGTGAGTTCCAGTTTTAGCATCTCTGGTCTGGCACCAGTGGTCTGCAAAATTTGCTTCAGCCTGCCTACGAAACTTTCCTGGCGGAACTGCCGGGCACTAACATTGACTGCCAAAGTAAGAGAGGCAGTTGCGGGACTATCCTGCCAGCGGCGTAGGATACGGCACGCCTCCTCGAGCACCCAATTGCCGATTTCCACAATCAGGCCACTGTGTTCGGCAATCGGAATGAACTGCAGGGGAGATATCCAGCCACGTGTCGGGTGCAGCCAGCGCAGCAGTGCTTCGGCCCCAATGATACGCCGCTGGGAATCGAACTGCGGCTGTAAAAAAGCCGGAGCTGCTTTTCGGCCAGGGCACGGCGTAAGTCTTCTAAAAGGGCAATACGCTCCGCCAGCAAGCGCTGCATCTGCACATCATAGAACCGGTAGAGATTTCGGCCGTCCGATTTGGCATGGTACATCGCCACCTCAGCACGGCGCAGGATTTCATCGACGGAGCTTTCACTACCGCGAAACAGCGCGATACCGATACTACAAGTACCCTCGTAGTCGCCGAGGCCACGCCCGGTCAGTGCCACCGGGAGCGATAAGCTGTGGAGGATAGTGCGGGCAACCTCAGCGACCTCATCAGCAGCCGCCTGTGTGTCGGTGGCCAATTCTCCGAGCACGACAATAAACTCATCACCGCCTAACCGGGCCACGGTGTCTCCTGGCCGTACACAGCGCACCAAACGCCGTGCCTGGAGCACCAGCAATTCATCCCCAGCCTCATAACCGCGGGTGTCGTTGAGGTCTTTGAAATGGTCGAGATCCACCAAAAGCAACGCTGCGTGCTGCCCGGTGCGCGCGCTCAGTGCGATTGCCTGCTCCAGTCGGTCTAGCAGCAGCCGGCGGTTCGGTAGTGAAGTTAAAGGATCGTAAAAAGCTAAGTTTTCGAGTTGTGCTTCGGTATTTTTTTGCTCGGTAATGTCAGTGACCGCACCGAGTAGTTTGATCACAGCACCGGTTGCCGGATCGCGTACCGGCCGTACCTGATCGCGTAGCCAGCGTGTTTTTCCCTGAGCTGTGGTGATGCGGTACTCGGTCGTGACAGATTCCCCCGCCAGCAACCTTGGTAAATTTTGTTCGAGGATAGCCCGGTCGGCAGGATGCACAACATTAAGCCATCCACCCTTTTGCTCTAATGTCTCTCGGGTGTAACCCGTGGTGCGCTCAAACGCACCAGCATAAATTTCTGGCAGCAAATTGGGCTGCGTTAAATCCACCTGATAGACATAATCGGACGCGAGCTCCGTGA
>JANWWX010000064.1 GCA_025057195.1 Leptospiraceae bacterium
AGCCGGGATCAAGGTCAACCGGATCTTGGCCCTCACCGACGAACTGGCAATGGCGCTCGAGGCTCTGCGCGTGCGCATCGAGGCACCGATTCCGGGCCGCTCCACAGTCGGCATTGAGATCCCCAACAAAGAGCGGGTCAAGGTGCTGCTCGGCGACATCCTGGGCGATCCGGGGTTTCGCGAATACGGCGGGGCATTGCCGTTGCCACTTGGGCGCGACATTGCTGGCAATCTCTTGGTCGAGGACCTGACGCGCATGCCGCACCTGCTCATTGCTGGCGCTACAGGGTCGGGGAAGTCGGTTGCGATCAATTCGTTTATTTCAAGCCTGATCCTCACCAAAAGCCCGGAGGAGGTGCGCTTCCTGCTCATCGATCCCAAACTTGTCGAGCTTTCGGCGTATAACGATATACCACACCTGCTGCACCCGGTCATCACCGAACCCAACAAGGCGATCTTGGCGCTCAATTGGGCGGTCGAGGAGATGGAACGCCGCTACGAGGATCTAGCTGAACTTGGCGCCCGCGACATCCGCTCGTACAACGACAAGCTACGCCAACAGCGGCACAAAATCGACCTACCCACCATGCCCTATATTGTTGTCCTCATTGACGAGTTAGGCGATTTGATGATGGTCGCAGGCAAAGAGGTGGAATCCTCGATCATCCGTTTGGCGCAAAAAGCGCGCGCAGTTGGTATCCACCTGATCCTCGCCACACAGCGCCCCTCGGTCGATGTCATCACCGCACTGATCAAGGCCAATTGTCCTGCTCGCATTGCGCTGCAGGTGGCGCAGAAAACTGACTCGCGCACAATCTTGGACTCCAACGGTGCTGAGCAGCTTTTGGGCCAGGGTGATATGCTCTTCCGCCATCCTGCGCGTGCACAGCTCATCCGCGCCCAGGCGCCGCTCATCGAAGATGAGGAAGTAGAATCAGTCGTGGCATGGGCGCAGAAATTGGCCAAGCCAGTCTATATCACGCTCGAGGATCCCAAGGGCAAACTCGGTGAGCTGGAGGATGGCGACGAAGAACTTTTGGCCGAAGCTTGGCAGATCATCATCGAAAGCCAGAAGGCCTCTGCCAGCTACCTGCAGCGGCGCATGCGCATTGGCTACAACAAGGCGGCACGGCTCATTGAGGCTTTCGAGGCTCGTGGCCTGGTCGGCCCACAGATTGGCTCCAAGCCGCGCGAGATCTATGGCAATGCGCAGAGCCTTTCGCGTTAGTGTTGCCTTCCCATTGCCGTAGCCTTTCTTCGTGGTGTTCCGTAAAGACCGCAATGGGCAAAAGTAACCGAAACTCCTCCAGAAAGAGTAATCTTTCGTTCACACTGAGCTGGGCTGAGCGTTCCAGATATGTTTTTGGCAAAAGCTGCAGGGCTTTCATGGCTTGCGTTCTTTAAGAGTTTTGAGTGCTAAAGCATCTTCTTTGTCCTGCTGGCGCTGGCTTTTGCTTTTTATCGCAATCAGGCTATCGATCCTGCTTTACGTAAATCGCGATCAAAAGTACCGCGCACCACCCCATGCAAAGCCACTGCATAACCACCAGCAATGGCGAAGGGAATATTGTGCTGCTGGAAAAGCATGGTGATTTTTTGGAGAAACAAATGCGCTAAAATCATTTGGCAATGTTGGCCGTAAAGCCAGAAGATGGCGTCGCCCACAAAAAAACGTGGCTAACGCAGGCCACTTACCATTATTCCCCCACATCGCCGCAAAAGACCCAATAGCTACCTGTGCCCATGTCCTACAGTAAAGTTTCGGGCTAACCCGCAAAAGTCATGTACTCCCGCAAATCCTCGGGAATGTCCTGCCAAGGGGGCTTTTCGCCTTCACGCCAGTGCCAGAAGAAGAGTTTTTCTATCAAATACCCCGCCACTGGGTCCCACCGCGAGGGTTCTTGGTAATAGTTAATCGCAAAAAAGCATTTCAGCGACAGCCGCGCGGGTTTCAGCCACAAAAGGATCAGCCCATAAACCAGCGACGAGACACTGACCCGCAGTGCCGAGGCAACACAAAGTAGCGCATCGTGCTCTTTCGTGTAAACCGTGTGGTGACGATGCGGTATGGTCTCTCGGCGTCGTTGTAGGAGCGGGTGACGCCGCGGCGGATGGGGTTACGCATCTTGAGCCGCAAGAAACGCGCGGCGAAGCGCATAATCTCGCGTTGGTGTTTTTGCCAGTGCTGTGCGACGTTTTCCGGCAAGCTGACACTGGTGGTATGCATGGTTTTGGTTTTCATCGTCCCTCTATATATTAAATACCCAAAAATCGCGGAAATTTTTCAGTTTTTCAGAAAAAATTTTTTTGGTAGTGACTTTTTGGGTTTTTACATAGCACTCTCGCCCTGTGTGTTGCGGCGTTTTTTTTATACCATTACTCAGGTGCTTACGTATTCGGTCGGTGTCACATCGCAGTGGGACACTTTTTGAAGCATTAGCTCCTTCACCTTTCCACGAAACTACCGATAATAAAGCATGCTGCGTGGGATTTACACGGGGGCATCGGGCATGAGCGCGATGCAGGTCAAAATGGATGTCGTCGCCAATAACCTTGCCAACGTGGACAAGACTGCTTTCAAAGAGGATGTCACTATTTTTAAAGCCCATCCTGAAATCCTCATCCATCGCACCCGTGACGATGGGGTCGGTTGGGTCCCGCTTGGGGGTTTTGATATCGCACCGCTGGTGGGCAAATTGGGCACAGGTGTCGAGGTCAACGAAATCTACACGCGTTTTGACCAGGGTGCGCTCAAAAAAACTGACCGCGATCAAGATTTAGCCATCAATGGCGAGGGATTTTTTGTGGTGCAGACCAACCAGGGGCCACGGCTGACACGCAGTGGTGCATTTATCATAGACCGCCATGGTATGTTAGTGACCCCCGATGGCTTTCCGCTTTTAGGGGAAAAAGGTCCGATTGTGGTAAACCATAACAATTTCATCATAAAAACTAATGGCGAGGTGTGGGTCAACCAAGCGGTCGATCGGCAAGCCGCCACCAGCAAGGACATCAACCAGTGGGAAAATCCAGTGCTGCTCGACAGGCTGCAGATCCGCACGGTGGACCACCCGCGCCACTTGGACAAGGTGGGGCAATCGTTTTACAATACCACGCCCGAATCCGGCGAGATGCGGCCTGTTGACCCAGTAAAATCTCCCGAGATCCTACAGGGTTTTTTGGAAGTTTCTAACGTCAATATTGTCACCGAGATGGTCAATATGATTGAAGTGCAGCGCCTTTACGAGGCCAACCAAAAGGCGATCACCACGCACGATGGGATGCTGGGGGTATTGATCAACCAAATCCTGCGGGTTTGATTTAACCAAATAGTTAATTTTTTGGGAAAAGCTACCCCGCTACTATAAATTTACTGCATGTGGGGCAAGGCCTGCAAGAAGCATCCCCAGGAAAGTGGCACAAGAGAGGCGATCCTGCGCGCGGCCAGTGAGGAATTTGCCGCACATGGTTTTGCCGGCGCGCGCACTGAGAGCATTGCCCGTGCCGCAGGGGTCAATAAGGCCATGCTCCATTACTATTTCCACGATAAGGAAACACTTTATGCCGCAGTGCTTGAGCGGATTTTCGGCGCAGATTCGGCGACAGAACTTTTGATCGAAAAAATCCAGAACGCCCCACTCAACGCGCTGCAGAATGTCCACGTGTTCCTCAGGATTTTACTGCGCAAGTATGCCGACCCGCGTAGCGATGTCTTCCGGCGCATCCTCGCCTGGGAGCTTGCCACCGGCCAAAGTGGCCTCAAAAGCGTAGCCCAAAAATACCTGGTGCCGCGCCTCGTGGCCATGGCCGAGGTGATCCGCAAAGGAGTTGAAAAAGGCGAACTCGACTGTCCCCATCCGACATTGGCAGTCTGGAGTCTGATTGCGCAGGTTGCATTTTACTACATGCACCGTAGCACCTATGAGGGCAGCATCATCTACGAGGAACTCTATGGAAAAATTAGCGAAGAACAGCTTTTGGAATTTTTACTCAAAAGCTTCATCGCAAACTACGCCAAAAATAGTCCCGTCGACTACAGCCTGCCGCCTGAAATCTTGAAATTGGCGGATGAGCTGGCAGAAAAACTTTTCAACCCGAATTACGAAGTAGCAGCACCATAACGTTGGCTCAGTTTTAAGGAGTATGTCTCCACGTTGAAAATCCGGCAAGTGCGCCAAAAGCCCCGTTGGAAATAGGCGGTGCCGCGCGCGTGGCTGATGTGCCGGCGGTGGCCGCGATCGTAGCCTGCAATAAAAGTGGGACTCTGTGGGAAAAGCGCTGCCTTTACTGCAAGCATCAGTCCACCCACATCGCCGCTGGGGTTTTTGATCTCAGTCAAGTCGGGCCGTTCCCGCACTGCGAATTCCTGTACCAGTGGATGCGAGCTGGCATAGGTGTATTTTTTCGCAAAAGGCATGCGCAAGATGGCCGGCTGGCAGAGTGGATCAGCCACAAGCCCTATTTTGTGCCACGGCAGCTTGGCCACAAGACCACAAAAATGCTCCAAACTGGCAAAGCCAGCATCGATGCTAAAAACGACCTGTGGGAATAGGCGATAATGCACGAGCACCGGCAGTGCCGTGTCTGCACACCAGATGGCTCCGGTAAGTTGTCTGAGCTCGCGGATCTTCAAATCCAGTGATGGTCCCGCCATCACCAACGCACTGGGTGGGGTGCGGAGCTGGCGGATATCCGGTAAGTCCCGCAGCTGCGGATAGTTAGTCTGGAAATTGGTCTGCCACAGCCGCGCAAAGTGGCGGATTGTTTTGAGGCGGATGGCCGCTCGCTTGAGGATTTCAGCCACTGCACCTGCCACCACGCCCTTCAATTCTTGCCATTGGGGCAAGATGTGGACGTGGAATTTATCATCGGCAGTGATATTGTTGATAAAAGTTTCCAACGACTCTTGGCTTGCAATCAGGCGGGGATCATCGGGAGGCGGGGAAAATAGCACCGGTGCGATGAGATAAAATGGCTGCTTTTTGGCAAAAAGTGGGGCAAAGCTTTCGCAATACGGCGCGACGATGAGGGGGATTTTCTCAGCAGCTCCCGCAATCCAACTGCTGAGCAACCTGCGATCCCGAATACCAGAGCGTGAGCTATAAAAAACCAATTTATGTTCGCCAGCGAGGCAGACCATTTTGCCATCTTCGTGGTGAGGGGTAAGCTGCGGCAATCCCGGCAGCATCAGCGTAGCTCCACCACGATCGCCGCACGGGCCAAAAGGTCGTTGCGGCAAAAAATAGCATAACTTACACGAAAAGGGGGTGGCGCAAAATAGCGGTGGTTGCGGTTTTCCGACAAAAGTTTTTCGAGTAAATTGCCCAGCATCACTAAACCATAGACATCATTGCCGCGTAGCTCGAGATAGTCCAAGTTCTCGCGCTCCTGTGCGCGGTCTTGCACAGAGTAATGACCATGGAGGCAATCAAAATCGATGCTGTAGCGAGAATAGGCATTGCGTAGCGCAAAGGCCAGCCGGTCGCCGCGGAAATAGATGGAATTCCAAAAATCGCGTAGCGTGCCATCGCGCCGGCTGGGCAGCAGCGGATAAATAGCCCTATCACTGAAGACTTCGCTGCAACCTTCCGGCGTGAAGTCGCGGCAAAAAGCAAATGTGTTTTTTTCCCCACCGCACTGGCTGAGCAGCAAAACTCCCCAAAAAAACCAGATCCAGTTTGGCATCATACCCAGCGCAGGGCCATACCCAATCCCAGGAGCATGAAAAGCAGAACGAGCGCAAGCCAGCTACGGGTTCGGCGTTGCCGTTCGGCAGCTGTCGCGTCTTCTGTATAATTTTCGACAAGAAAAGGTTTGAGCACATCCTGCAGGAGCCAAAGCTGCAAAAGCCACAGCGCAAGTTTGGCCGAAAAGAATAGGCCATAAAGCCCGCGCAAGACTGGCTTACCGCGCAGTCCCGCCATGGCCACCCCGCTCAGCACAATCACGACAAAGCTAAAATTGAGCAACTTCCATAGCAGGACGACCACCTCTGCACGGAAATTATCCACGTAACGGTAGGCACGGTATTTATGGTAGACGCGTTCAAAAATAGCCAGAAAGAAGATGAGGCTTCCGCTATAAAAGGCAACCCCCAGCCAGTGCAATGCCGCCAGGAGCTGCGGGATAAAATTCAATCTTCCCGATAGTAAAGCTCAACGAGGTTGCCGCTGGGATCGGCAATGTAAACACTCTCGCCCCCCTCGATTTCAAAAGGACCTTTGGCAATTTCGACACCAATGTCTTCGGCCTCTTGCAGGGCTTCTGTGAAATCATCAACATCAAGGATAAAAGACAGAATTGGGACTTTCGAGTATGGTTCCAATTTTGTGTCCAGCTTCAGGTTGATGTTATCAAACGAGACAATGGTGTAATCTTTTCCTTCTTCGAGTATTTCAAAGTCCAGAAACTGGGTGTAAAATTCCACGGAGCGTTGCAGGTTTTTGGCCGGCATATTGATATGGCTGAGGGTTTCGACGATGACCATGCTGGCATAAAAACCGATAAAAACAGGGCTGCAAGCGCTTTTTCTTTTGGAACTCAGCGAACCCTTTCGGCAAGGAAGGTATCCGCAGCTTCAAGGCGGCGCAACACGCGATAATAATGGCCGTCCAGGGTGTTATTTTCAGTTTCCAGAATGCCAGAATAGCCCAGGATGTGCAGCGTGTGGTATGGTGTATCCGAAAGCAGGCTGCCCGCGCTATACGACAGCAGATTGCGATCGTGGGCAAAATCCTCCGCCTCTTGGCGCAATAGAGTGTAGCGGCTGGCCACGTCGAGGCGGAGGAATGCGGTTGTGCGCCTTTCGAGTGCCACATAAAAAATCTGGCCAGAGAAGCTATCCTGCGCCCCGGGAGAATCCGCCACGGGCAAGAGTGCCACGAGCTGACCGCCGAGCGCACGTTCGATTTCGTGCGCCACTGTTCTTGCCTCGCGCTGCGCGTTGATCCGGATCAGGCTGAAAAGCACTGCCCGCGTGCCCAGCTGCGGCAAAAAAGCCTGGCCGCTGACCGGGCGCAGCAGTACCACACGGTTGCGGTAGCGGGAGCGGAACGCCTCGCTGAACCGGATCTCTGAGTCAGGGTTGAGCCAGCTTGGAGCAGAAAAGATAGCAGCATAGCGGATATCGTGCGGGGTGTCAGGTTCAGCTGCTTTCCGGCAGCTGGATACCAAAAGGCACAATGACAATGCCAGCAGCCATTTTGCACGCGAATTGAGCATGGCAGCATAGGCCAGATA
>JANWWX010000065.1 GCA_025057195.1 Leptospiraceae bacterium
TTGTCTATCGCTATAACCGTAACCACCGGCTGTGGCACGACTACATTTGCTACCAACTGTGCTTGAGCCCCGTTGCCGAATCTATACCTGAAGAACTCGTGGTGCTGCGCAAATTGAGGCTTGAGTTTGGTTTGCCAGTGCGTTCTATCATTAGCATCGGGCCTTTTTTGCGCAGCCGACAACGGGTTCGGACACAGCGCGAGCCGCAAGAGACCCGTGGAGCAAATGCGCCAACCGCAGACAAAAACCAAGAATCCACGCAAGGAGCCTCTTGAGCATGGACTTCTTCCGTAGCCGAAAAGGTGTATTGTTAAAACTGGATGCCAAAGATTTTTCAAAACCACCGCAGGCGGTATGGGCTGAACTACTTTCTGCTATTGGAGAGCAAAAGCCAACACAGGTGACATTGCAAATCCACGATGACGAAACTTTGCCACTGCCGCTGGCCGGAGTACTGGCGGCATTGGGACAAAAATTAAATAAGGAGGCTGTCGCGGTAGAGTTTAAGGCGCGAAAAGAAACTTTACAAACTTTGGCTGCTCTTCACTTACTACCTGCAGCCTGGAGTGACCAGGACAAGAAAGCATGACTGCTGAACTGCAAGAGGTGCACCAGTCGTTTGTCCATACCTCACAAGAACTCCTGGAGCGTTGCGAGGTATTGCTTTTAGGGCTGGAGCAAGGCTATCAGCAGGACAATTTATCGGAACTCTTACGCCACATCCACACCATCAAAGGCAACTCAAGTATTTTTGGTTATAGCAGCATCATGGAGCTCTGCCATGCCTTTGAGGGTTTCCTGGCCCAGGTCCAAAAATGGCAAGAGCCATTGGGTACGCAAAAAGTGGACTTAGGACTCACCGTGATTGACTGTCTTCGCCAGCAAATCACCCAGCCTTCCGCTGGCGATGGAGAGGAAGTCGCCCGGCTTAAGCGCCAACTAACGCAGGTTCATACCCCCCCCCCCCCCCGATAAACCCAGTAGGGTATATTCGCTGCGTGGCCAGCTCCGCTTACCACAAAAATACCTAGAAATAGCCCGCAAAAGTGGCAGGTACCTTTGGTTCGTCCTCATTGATGTAGTCGCACAGCCAAGTTTACCTCTCGAGAAATTCCATGCGTTCTTGAAACAACTGCACAAAAAAGCTGAGCTATTATCGTGGGGTATTTTTCGGCACCGGCAACTGGATACCCAGCTCGTCCCTCCAGCATTGCCTTATTATTTGGTCCTGCACACGGCTGAACATCCGAACACACTGCTTGCACCGATGCAACTTTGCGCATTTTTTACCTACTGTGCATACCGACCTGTTCAAGAGGGAGGCCAAGCACCAGCCAAACCCACCCACGAAATGCCACCAGTCGAAACCACCCTTAAAATTGGCGTCACGCTGCTCGATGGCTTAATTGATACCACTGGAGAAATTGTCTTAGTTCGCAACGCGCTGCTACGGCACTCCGAAACACTCAAGGATGCTACTCTCAGCTCCTTGGCAAAGAAATTGGATTATCTCATCACAGATTTGCAGGATAAAGTAATGAAGACGCGCCTGCAAAAATTAGGGACTTTGTTCCAGCGCTTAGTCAGGGCCGTGCGTGAGGCCGCGCAGTTGACAGGAAAACAGGTCGATTTCCAAACAGAGGGTGCGGAACACGAAATCGACAAATCAATTTTAGATGAACTTGCTGACCCACTCATCCATCTTGTGCGCAATGCCGTGGACCATGGCATTGAACCCCCAGAAGAACGCCAAAAAACAGGCAAACCAATGATTGGCAAAATTCGGGTCCAAGCCAACATGCGCGAGGGCAATGTCGTTGTGCAAATTTCTGATGATGGCAGGGGGTTAGATCCAGAAAAAATCCGCCAAACCGCGATCCGTAAAGGCCTTTTGAGTGTGGAGAGGGCAGCCCAGCTTGCTCCAGAAGAAGTAACAGAACTGGTTTTTTTACCAGGATTCAGCACCAAAGAAG
The DNA here is from genome assembly GCA_025057195.1 of Leptospiraceae bacterium. GTDB lineage: Bacteria > Spirochaetota > Leptospiria > Turneriellales > Turneriellaceae > JANWWX01. The sequence goes on from JANWWX010000065.1 coordinate 1,974, forward strand.
AAGCAACCACCTTATCTGGACGAGGCGTCGGTATGGATGTCGTGCGTACGAATATACGAAAACTGGGTGGCACCATCGAAATTAGTAGCACGCCTGGCCACGGCACTATCGTGCGGATTAGCCTGCCACAGACTTTGGCAATCCTAACCTGTCTTGCTTTGGGTGTTGATGGCTTAAGATTCGTGATCCCACGGCAAAATATTGCGGAAGTTTTACCAATTAACCCAGAGCGTTTGCACAGCATCAATGGCAAGCTAACGTATGAATTGCGAGGACGGCATCTGCCGCTGGTGGGGGCGCAGGAGATTTTTGGTTTCAAAGCCACAGAACCCAAGTTTATAGTTGTGGTGAAAACGGAAAAATACCACTATGGTTTGGTTGTGGAAGCAGTGATGGACACTGAGGAGGTGGTAGTCAAGCCCATACCGCGCTTTTCCGAATCCCAGCAGCTTTTTTCGGGTGCAGCCATCATGGGCGATGGTAGTGTTGCCCCGATCTTGGACGTTTCGCTAGCAGCACGTTTTACCGGCCTGCAGCAAAGCCACCAACAAATCGAGCGAACAACGGAAGTCGGCCAAACCCAAGTCCAAAAGTACCTACTCGTGCGGATTGGCCAGCACCATGTGGCAATACCGGCTAGCGCCATGCCGCGCTTGGAAAAGGTATCCCCAGAGCAGTTTTGCCAGTTGCCTGGCAGGAAGACTTTGAACTACAACGGCACCATCATTCCCGTTATTGAGACTACTTTTTCAACATCAGAACAAGTCCACACAAACCAGCGCAGCATTGTGGTGTTACTGCGCCATAGCGACAAGCTGTATGCGCTGCCAGTTGATCAGGTACTGGAACTAACAAACATAGAATCAGATCTACGCCGTGAAGAAAGCGACCCCCCTGAAATTGCCGGGTATACCATCTGGCAGAGAGAAACCGTCGTGGTCCTCGACACCAAACAAATACTGCACACCGCTGCCTTGCCTGATTATAGCAGGAAACATGGCTGACCAATCGCAAGAATATATTGTTTGGAAAAGTGGTAGTCGGCACTTTGCGCTTGAGATCATCCATTGCCGGGAAATTTTCCGCGATATTCCGTTGACCCCGTTACCCCATGCCCCTGCATTTTTGTGTGGGTTAGCCAACGTCCGGGGCAGCGTCGTGGCGGCGGTGGATCTCGAAAGGCTTTTAGAAAAACAGCAAAAGAGAACTTATGCCGAAAGAGTAACCCTCGTTCGGCTGCGCAGCCCTGGCTACCCCGTTGCTGTTTTGGCCGATGAAATCTTGGACACACTCTTTGTCGCTGCACAACAGCTGGAAGACGTACCAGCAAATTTAGCCGAAGCTGAGGATAGCTGCCTGCGCAAAATTGCAAGAACTCCGCTTGGACTGGTTTTAATTCCAGATGTCGAAAAAATCGCGAAAAAAATAAATTAAAATTAGGAGGAAACATGCGTATCAACCAACCAGTGACGAACAAAGAAAAAATGATACCCCAAGGAGCAACGCTGGTATCCAAAACCGACCCCAAGGGAATTATCACATACGCGAGCAAAGACTTCAGCGACATCTCCGAATACGAAAACGCGGCGATGCTCGGTGAACCACACAACATTGTTCGTCACCCAGATATGCCGCAGGCGGCGTTTGCCGATTTGTGGGATCGCATCCGCAGTGGCAGGCCTTGGCGTGGCCTGGTTAAAAACCGCGCTCGTTCGGGGGACCACTACTGGGTGGATGCACAGGTCGCCCCCCAGTATAAAAATGGCAGGCTCGTTGGGTTCATGTCCGTGCGCCGTCCGCCGCTCAGGGCTGATGTGGAAAAGGCGGAGGAGTTGTATGCAAGACTCAACAAATTGGGAAAAAAAGCGAGCCTGGACCCACGGAGTAAATTGCACAAGTTTTTCAATCGCATCCCGATCCGCTATCGTCTGGGCTTTTTGCTCATAGGCTCTGTTGCAACTGCAGTCTTGCCATTGGTGCTCTATCTTTTGGGCAATACCACGTGGCTTTTGGTCAGCAGTGTGATCGTGATTAACGCACTGAATTTCCCCGTGCTCCTTTGGACACGACACGTACTCATTAAGCAGCTGCGACTAGCCAACCAGGCTCTGCGTGAGATGGGTGAGGGCGATTTTACCAAGCCCCTCGACGTCCGCGACGACAGTGAAATGGGTCGTCTTTTAGAATCTATCCAGATCATGAATACCAACATCTCTGGTTTGATCTTCCAAATGACCGAAACTGGCAAGGACCTCAATACCCAAGCTAAAACGCTTGCTGAATCAAGCCAAAGCCTTTCTTCAGCCATCGAGCAGGTTTCGCAGCAGACAAACACCATCTCATCTGCAGCCACCCAAATGGATCAAAATCTGCAGGTTATTTCTAGTTCCGTTGAGGAGATGTCCATTTCGATCGGGGAGGTGGCAGCAAAAGCATCCGAGAGTGCGCGGGTAGCCAAAGAGGCTTCGGAAATCGCGGGCAATGCACAAACCTTAGTGCGTGAACTCAGCTCGGCGGCAGAAAACATAGGCCAGATCATCGGCATTATCAGCAAAATTGCTGAGCAAACTAACATGCTCGCACTCAATGCTGCGATCGAGGCTGCTGGTGCCGGGGAGGCTGGTAAAGGCTTTGCTGTCGTTGCTTCCGAAGTCAAGGAACTGGCCAGACAGACCACTGCTTCAGCAGAGGATATCAAGAGGCAGATCCAGTCCATGCAAAAGAGCACCGAAACGACAATTGTAGCTATCAACAGCATCACGGAAATTATCCAACGTGTCAATGAAGGTAACTCCAGCATTGCCTCCGCTGTGGAGGAACAATCCATGACCACACGCGAGATTGCGCGCAATGTCAGCGAAATATCTGGAGCTTCCGCAGAGATTAGCAGAAATATCGCGAGCATAAGCCAGGCAGTCACCGAAAGCGCCAACGATGCGCAAAAGCTGTCGCGACTTTCGGCGGAACTTAAAAAGCTATCGGACTTTTTGAGTAACGTGGTCCAAGAGTTCAAAGTTATTAAAACATGACACATGAAAACCGGTGTTTTAATTGTCGATGACTCGGAGGTCTATCGCAATTTTTTACGACAGCTTGTGTCTTCTCTTCCCGGCGTCGAGGTAGTCTCTGTGGCATCTAGTGCTAAGCTGGCATTACCCCGAATCAAATACTACCAACCAAACATTGTGCTTTTAGATTATAACATGCCAGAAATGGATGGCCTTGCTGCGATTCCGGAAATCAAAAAAATCTCACCGCAAAGTCGGATCATCATGCTCAGCGCATACAGCGATCAGGCGGCTGCCTTGACCGTGCAGGCATTGGCGCGCGGAGCCGATGATTTCATCGCTAAACCAAATGGTTTGTTCGAGCAATCTGCGCAGAAATTGCAGCAAGAACTGCAAGCACGTATCAAGGTATTCGCCGAAAAGCATTCGGATACCAATTCTCTGGCTTCTCGACAAAGCCTCCTCAAAAGAGACTCCTTGCATACTGCGTTGCGTTACTGCCTGATTGGTATTTCCACAGGTGGGCCGGTCGCGCTCCGCCACCTGCTGCAGCAGTTGCCAGCTACCCTCGGTGGCAGTATTTTGGTCGTCCAACACATGCCACCGCTCTTTACGGCGCAGCTTGCAGCAAGCCTCAACAGCGAAAGCCCGCTTACGGTTGTCGAGGCACAAAATGGCATGCTGGTTGAACCGGCGACAGTCTATATTGCGCCCGGTGGCAAACATATGCTGCTTGAACCGGAAGGCAAAGGAGCCAAAGTCCGGATCGTTGATGGCCACCCTGATGAACTGTGCAAGCCATCGGCTAATGTGTTATTCCAATCCGCGGCGGGATTCTGTGCCAAAGAGACACTGGCTATTTTGATGACAGGCATGGGAGAGGATGGATATCTGGGAATGAAAGAATTGCACAGCAAAGGTGCCTATCTCATGGCACAGTCCGCCGAGGATTGTGTGGTTTTCGGGATGCCAGCGCGGCCAATCCGTGAAGGACTGGTACACGAAATCCATCCCGTCAATGGGCTTGCCAAAAAAATTGCGGAATACTTGTCCAGTGACAAAAATTTTTGAATCGCTCGCGCAAATCATGGAGCGCATGACTGGGGTCTTGATCGCACCAGAAAAATACTATCTTTTTGAACATCGCTTGCTTGGAGTTTTGCAACAATTCCAGCTACCGGATCTGGCGAGCCTACTCCAACAAATTGAAATACAACGCAATCCATTGTTAATAGAAAGCATTATTGAAATGATGACAACACACGAAACCCGTTTTTTCCGCGATGAGGCAATATTCCACGCGCTGACTAACCAAATCATTCCTGAATGGCAAAAAAGAACCAAAGGCCAAAGCGAACTTTGGATTTGGTCCGCTGGGTGTGCTACTGGCCAAGAACCCTACTCCGTGGCAATGGCCATCGCACAATTACACCCACAGCTCACCAGTAGAACACAGATTGTCGCAACCGACATTGCCGTAAAATCTCTGGAGAAAGCCAAAATGGGATTTTATACCCACTTTGAACTTTCGCGCGGTCTGCCTGAAAATCTACAAAGGGAATATTTTACCCCCAACGCCGGTGGGGCAACCATACGGCACGACAGATTGCCCAAAATCACTTTCTTGCACCACAATCTGGTCCACGACTCACCACCCGGAAGGTTTGATATCATACTCTGTCGAAACGTTAGTTATTACTTTTCACCTGATGCCCGAAAAAAGCTTTTTTGTCGTCTCGAATCGGCGGCCAAATACGGCACCGCGCTTATCGTTGGTGCTGCCGAGTCACCTGTTGAATACATTCAGGATTACCGGATCTGGGAATACCAAATGGTTAGGTATTATGAACTAAAGACCAAGACAAAACCACATCATGAGGATCGTGAAAATTCTGGTGGGGCATAGCATGGCAAAAATCCTTGTCACTGACGACTCAGAAACTATCAGAAAACTGCTCGATATCACCCTGCGCGGGGTTGGACATGCCGTCACGCTCGCGGCGGATGGAAACGAGGCTTTAGCCAAATTCCGCGATGGGGCATTTGATCTGGTCATCACTGATATCAATATGCCGAAGATGAATGGTATCGAACTCATCCGCGCCATCCGGCAAGAAAATGCCAACGTTCCCATCTTGGTTTTGACATCAGAGACAGAAGAAGCACTGCGCCAGCAAGGCACGGAGGCTGGAGCAAATGGCTGG
>JANWWX010000066.1 GCA_025057195.1 Leptospiraceae bacterium
TCCTTTCTTGTGATATTGCGCGCCGCAGGGATGGCAACTTTGCAGTTTTGGGCGATCGCGCACAGGCACCGTCGGGGGCCGGCTATGCGCTGGAAAATAGGATTGTGCTATCGCGCGTCTTCCCCAGCCTCTACCGCGACAGCCAAGTGCACCGCCTGGCGTTATTTTTCCGCAGTCTGCGCCGGAGTTTAGCGGCACTCTCCCGGCAGCGCGACAACCGTGAACCACTCATCGTGCTTTTGACCCCTGGCCCTGAAAACGAAACCTATTTTGAGCATGCATTCCTGGCCGGCTACCTGGGCTATACCCTGGCACAATCGACTGACCTGACGGTGCGTAATCGCCGGTTGTACCTCAAGACGGTGGAGGGACACCAGCAGGTCGATATCGTGCTGCGCCGCGTGGACGACATTTTCATGGATCCATTGGAACTTAAAGGAGACTCGCTTTTGGGTATTCCCGGAATCCTGGAGGTGATGCGGGCTGGCAATGTGGCTGTCGTCAACCCACCAGGAGTAGCGGTGCTGGAGAATCGGGCGTTGATGGCCTTTTTCCCACAACTCTGCCGTTACTACCTTGGTGAGGACCTGATTCTCCCCAACTGCGAGACCCTGTATCTGGGGGAGCCAAAGCAATTAGAACAGTTCTGGGATTGTCGCGAGCGCTTTGTGGTGAAACCGGTTGCCCGTGGGATGGAGCCGCGGCATCTATTCCCTGCGCGCTGGGGGGAAGATGAGGAAATTTACTACCGCCAGTTTCTGGCAGAGCATGCAGAAGATTTTGTCGCGCAAGAAATCCTCCCAGGCTCGTCAGTGCCGGTGTTAAAAGACGATTGCAGCATTGCATCCGCACGCGCCATCGTGCGCACTTACCTGGTGGCCGCAGAAGGGGGTTACCAGGTGATGCCAGGAGGGTTGGCACGCATGGCAGAGGACCCAAACCAACTCATCATCACCAACCAAACTGGCGCCGCAAGTATGGACATTTGGGTTTTGGCCTCCGAGCCACAGCGGGAAATATCACTCTTGCCAACCATGCCCCCATCCACCATCGCACGGCGTTCCCGTGGTGGGGTGCCGAGCCGGATTGCAGACAACATCTTTTGGATGGCAAGGTATGCAGAGCGTGCTGAAAATACCGCACGGCTGCTGCGCAATGCCGTTTCCTGTCTCATGCACACAGAAGAGCTTGTGGCACCCACGCAGATCGCAGCTTTGCTGCAATTGGTGACCCATACCACGGCCGAATACCCAGGCTTTGCCGGAGATGATTCTGCAGATTTATTGCAACACCCAGAAATAGAGCTTGCACGCTTGGTCTATGATCCCCAGCCGAGTGGTGGCGTGCGGTTCAATATCCAGTCCCTGATACGGACAGCACAGAATTTGCGCGACAACCTTTCCGACGACATGCGGCGGATCATCGCCTTGTTAGAGAATAATCCTGAGTTTTCGCATTCGCTGTCACAACTGCACGACCACCTGTTAGATACCATCGTCTATCTTTCGGCCATTGCCGGACTCAGCCAAGAAAGCATGAGCCGTGAGACAGGCTGGCATTTTCTCGAACTTGGCCGCAGGGTGGAGCGGGCCAGTTTTACTCTCCGCTTGCTGCGCGCAGCCGAGCTCACCGGCGGTGTGTCTGATAGTTTCTTGCTCGAAAATTTACTGCGCATCAACGACATCCGCATCACGTACCGGCGGCGGTATCGCCACCGCATCGACACCGGACCAGTCCTTGACATCCTGCTTTTTGATGAATCCAACCCCCGTTCCGTTGGCTTCCAGCTCTGCCGCATCCGGGAATTGACAGAACTCCTCCCAGCGACCGCATCGGGTGCACGCCCGCCCGCAGAAAAAATTGCCCTGCGCCTCTATACAGACTACAAAGTGACAGAACTGTCTGAGCTCGTGGCTGGGATGTCGTCGGGCGTACTGGGGCAGTGGTTGCAAAAACTCGATGAGACGATCATCGCACTCACCAATAGCCTAACCGAAAGCTACTTTACTTATCTTGAGGAGCAGAGCCGTATCGACGAGGCCATCAGTGGCGAAAATACGGGCACAAATCCACTGCCAGGCAATGGTGGCTATGGCTGAGTACTGCGTCACCCACACCACGCTTTATAGTTATAGCGAAGAGGTCAGCCACTGCCAGAATATTGCCTACCTCCTACCACAAAGCGATGATAGGCAGGAGTGTGGGCGCACCGAGTTCACGATCGTTCCCCCTCCCGCCGTATTGGCCGAACATGTGGACTATTTCGGTAATCGCTATCTCTATTTTGCTATTGAGGAACCGCACCACCGCTTACAAGTGACGGCACGTACCCACGTAAAAACGGGCAATGCCACACAACCTGACTTGGCACAAACCCCGCCATGGGATGACTTGGTGGTGGCGTTGCGAACTCCCACACGCAGCGCAGACATCGCTGCTGCCGAGTTTATATATAGCTCTCCCTTTGTGCCGTTAGCGGCGGAATTTGCCGAGTATGCCCGCCCATCGTTTGCACCAGGCAGGGCTGTGGCTGAAGCGGCGTTTGATTTCATCCGCAGGATCCACCGTGACTTTCGCTACGCGCAAAAGACCACGACGATTCTTACGCCCTTGGTCGAGGTATTCCGCAAGCGCCAGGGGGTATGCCAAGACTTTGCCCATTTTGCCATTGCAGCTCTGCGCTCGTTAGGGTTGGCAGCGCGCTATGTCAGTGGTTACATAGAGACCTATCCGCCACCGGGGAAGGCCAAACTGCGCGGCAGCGATGCTAGCCATGCCTGGATTTCGGTTTACATTGGCGACGGCGTCTGGCTCGATTTTGATCCTACCAATGGCAAAGTGATCACAGAAGAATTCATTGTTACCGCGCGGGGGCGCGATTTTGGCGATGTCTCGCCGCTTAAAGGAATCCTTTTTGGTGGCGGCAAGCATACGCTCAAGGTGGAGGTGGACGTCGCCCGCCTGACCAATGGCAAACCATAATCAGGGTTTGGCAGGGATTAGTCGGCGAGCAATTTGGGATAAAGCAGCATGCGCAGGATGCCAGTGGCCGGACGGATTTCTGACCAGAGCACCGCGTCGAAGTGGATCAGCGCAAGCGCACAGGTCGGCATTTTGCAGTGGAACGGCGAGCGCGAGCAGAGTGAGACCAATAGATCTTCAAGCACCGGGTTGTGCCCAACCAACATCACGGTATCCAGTTGGTCGTCCAGTTTGTGGATGAGCTGCAGGTAGGTCTGCTGCGAGGCTGAGTAGAGTGCCTCGTTTTCTGTGAGCGCATCTGTGAGGTCGAGGGTCTTGGCAAAAATTTCTGCGGTCTCTGCAGCACGGGCAGCCGACGACGTGATGATCCTTTGCGGCCGGGTGCGAAACTGTGCCATCAACGCCGCCATTTTCTCGGCATGGTGGATGCCCTTGTCGATCAAGCGGCGGTCGTAGTCGTTCCTGCGCAGGTCGTGCGGCTCCGCCTTGGCATGGCGCAGCAAAAAAAGTTTTTTGCCAACTTTCTCTTTTTCAGACAACTCCATTTACCCCCATCGCTTCGGGAAATCCGAACATCAAGTTGAGATTTTGCACTGCTTGCCCAGCAGCCCCCTTCATCAGGTTATCAATCGCTGACACAATTTCGATGAGGCCGTTTTTTTCATCGCACCAGTGCGCAAAATCACAAAAATTGGTGTGCTGCACGGCGCGCAACTCCACCCGGTCAGGATCCTGGCGATAGCGGAGGAAATGTTCGCGGTTGGCAAAATCAGCTGCCACGGCATGGCACAGGGCAGTGGTGGCATCAGCCTTTAGCCGCGCATAGCTGGTGCACAAAATTCCCCGATAAAGAGGCAGCAAATGCGGGGTGAAGCGCACACGGACTGATTGCCCGGAAAACCGGTTCAGCTCCTGCATGAGTTCGGGTGTGTGTTGGTGTTTCGCAGTTTTGTAGGCGCGGAAATTTTCATAGACTGTCGAATAGCCAAGGCTATCTTTCTCTCGCCGCCCGCCGGCACCGGAGGTACCACTTTTGGCATCGATGATCACCGGCTGCGAAAAGTCGATCAGTTCGTGGTAGGCATAAAGCGGCAAAAGCGCTGCCGTCGGATAACAGCCTGGGTTGGCCACCAAATGCGCCTGTGCTATTTTTTCGCGATAAAGTTCCGTCAAGCCATAGACAGACTCGGCCAAAACTTCTGGTGCATTGTGCGTTAGGCCATAAAACTCTTGGAATAGTAAGGGATCTTTGATGCGGAATGCACCCGAAAGGTCGATCACACGATAACCGGCTGCCAAGAGCTGTGGCACCCACTTGAGCGAGACATCGTCTGGGGTCGCCAAAAGCACGGCATCGAGTTCTGGTATGTCAGAAATTTCTTGCGGGTGTGCGGAAAAAATTAGGGCTTCCGTTTTTGGTGATGCAAGTGCTGGAAAAATTTCGGCAATGGTTTTGCCGGCATAGTCCGACGAGGTGGCATAACACAGTTTCACCTGCGGATGGCGGGCAAAGATGCGGATGAGCTCCTGCCCAGTGAAGCCACCTGCACCCAAGATTCCTACGCGGACCGCTTTCAAATGTCGAGGATAGTGACCTTACGGATTACAACGTCTTTTTTGGGCCGGTCGCGGGCATCGCGTTCGACCTGCGCGATCGCATCGGCAACTTCTAGCCCTGCCAACACGCGGCCAAAGACAGTGTGCTTACCGTCGAGGTAGGTGTTATCGGCCACGTTGATGAAAAACTGGCTGCCATTGGTGTTTGGCCCACTATTAGCCATCGCCACGGCACCGCGCGTGTTGGATTCCGAAGCCAGGTTGGGCAAGTAGCGGAAGCCACGTGCAGTATATAGTTCTTCGAGACTTTTATTTTTCCATTTTTCCTGCTCGAGCGCAAAGAGTGCTTCTGCTTGTTTTCTTTTGGCGTTGAGATCGTCTTGGCTGCGGATGTTGAGTTTACGGAAAACTTCGCTGCGGGCAAGCTGCTGTACCTCTTGCAGCGCCATCGGAGAGGAGGCAACTTTGATTTTATCCAGACCCAGTGCCTTGGCATTTATTTCGTCGGCAAACTGGTAGCCAGGGCCGCCGGTGCCGTCGCCGCGGATGTCCCCGCCTTGGATCATGAAGTTGGGAATCACACGGTGGAAGATTAGGCCATCATAATATGGGCGCTTAGCTTTGCTGCCATCTTTGTCAGTGAATTCTTTTTCGCCCCGTGCCAAGCCGATGAAATTGGCTGTGGTTTCAGGGGCTGCATGCCGGTAGAGTTCTATGGTGATCACGCCCATGCTGGTTTCAAGCACAGCCAGCGGATTGTCCTCACGCCGCAGCTTCTGCCGGTAATCGGGTATAGCTTGCAATGCCTCGGCTTTCGTTTTGGGCACTTTGCTGCAGCCAAGGCAAAGCAATAACACTAAGAACGAAAACCGCATCAGTATTCACTCACCAGCACAGCACGCAGGTATTCACGGTTCATGCGGGCGATGTGTGCGAGCGAAATTTCCTTGGGGCATTCTGCCTCGCAGGCACCGGTGTTGGTGCAATTGCCAAATCCCTCCGCATCCATTGCGGCCACCATCTTGCGCACCCGTTCTGCCCGCTCTGGTTGTCCCTGCGGCAAAAGCGCCAGATGGGAGACTTTCGCGGCAACAAATAGCATGGCTGAGGCATTCTTGCAGGCAGCGACACAGGCACCACAGCCAATGCAGGTCGCAGCGGCAAATGCTTCGTCGGCCACTGGCTTTGGCACTGGGATCAAATTCGCTTCTGGAGCACTGCCGGTGCAGACGGTAATGTAGCCACCAGCCTGTAGGATCCGGTCGAATGCCGAACGATCGACGACCAAGTCCTTGATCACCGGAAATGCGCGGGCGCGCCATGGTTCAACCGTGATCCGGTCTCCATCCTTAAATTTGCGCATGTGCAGTTGGCAAGTGGCAGTGCCCCGCTCCGGACCGTGTGGCCTGCCGTTGATCACCATGCCGCACGAACCACAGATGCCCTCGCGGCAGTCGTGGCTGAATGCCACCGGCTCCTCACCTTTGGCAATTAGCTGTTCGTTGAGCACATCCAACATCTCCAAAAACGACATGTGCTCGTTGACGTTGTCGAGTTCGTAATTGACAAAACGGCCCTTGTCTTGTGCGTTTTTTTGCCGCCAGATTTTTAAATAAATTTTCATAGCGCAAGCTCGCATTTCGTTTTTTTCGTATGGCATAAAGCGAAAAATGGGTTTAGTTATCCACCCAGCAAAGATGCCTGAAATCACAAGGCATGAGAATGCACCGTGTGCATGGGGCTATTTTATACTGACCAGTGGTGCAATTCCTCACACATGCGCTGCTGAAAAACATAAAAAAGACATCCCTCACTCAGCTTGCTATGTAGAGCCGGGCTATCCCTTAAAGTTCGGGGCGATCCTTTGTAATAGTTAGTCACAAAAAAGCGCTTCAGCGCCTGCCGCGCGGGTTTCAATGCAAGAGGACCAGCCCAATTGCCAGGGGGGCACCGGGACTCGTGCTGAGCAAAATCCCCGGCCACTTACCGAACAACTCTCCTTGCTTTTTTTTTCAGTTATGTCCCAAAGCCCCTCAAAACGCCTTGAACACATACACCGCACCGGAGTCGGTGGCGGAGTTATCCGCCGTCGGTGCAGCATCTTCAGTATCGGAGGGAAGCGTCTGCTCGGGGTTTTCCTCATCATCTGCCTGCGCAATAACCGTCGCAACAGAGGTCGCAGCGGAATGGCCATACTTATAGTTTGCCCCTCTATTAGAAGCCATAAGTTGTGCAACCTGGAACTACATGGTGTCTGAAGAGCACTGCATTGCCAGATTGTTCATGCTGATGCCGGCAATCGTGCCATGGTTATCGCGCACGTGGCAGACCTGACCCACTGGCTTGGCCAATCCCACCATGTCGTTATTTGCGCCGTCGAGCTGAGCGGTGGCAAAACTAAAGCCGCCGTTGCTACTCAGCATAAGGCTACTGCCGCCACTATT
>JANWWX010000067.1 GCA_025057195.1 Leptospiraceae bacterium
TGATCCCGCCAGGCTTCACCAGGTTGTGCAGGCTATGGGTCAGCCAAACAGACCCAAGGTAGTCCACTTTGATGGCACGCTCAAATTCTTGTGGGGGGAGCTCAGCGAAATATCCTGGGCGGGCATAGCCAGCATTATTGATAATGCCAGCGAGTTCTGGGTATTTTTTCTGGACCAGTATGGCAGCATTGCGGATGGCCCGATAATTCGCCAAGTCACAGACCAAAAGCTCAGGTTTGGCCGAAGGGTTCAGCTTGCGGCATTCTGCCTGCACCTGCTGCAGCGCTTTTTTGTCACGCGCCAGCAAAATCAGATCAGCGCCTCTGGCAGCCAAAGCATGCGCGATGGCCCGGCCAATCCCCCGTGAGGCGCCGGTGACCAGATATACGCCTTTGCCAAAAGTGTGCGCCATTATAGGCCTGCGCGGTCGAGGAAAGAGCGCACCCACTCACCGCCGGTACGGTTGCAACTGCGTAACCAGTCAAAAATTTGTGCAGTGGTGTTTTCGTAATTTGGTCTCAGGCTTCGGATGGTTTCTGCAAAAGGCGTTTTTGCTTCAAGAGTATCCAAGATAGCTGTCACTAAGTTACGATGTAACCCTTCGAGCGCGTCAATCGACTGCGCAAGCGTACTTTCCCACTCTTGCTGTGCCTGGCGCAATTGCATGTGGCAGACTGCGCACAAAACTCACCGTGCCAACAAAATAAACCGATTTGCAGCATACCACCTTTACTTCTCGACGGGGTATCGTGAAAGATAAAATTACCCAATGCTCCAGTTTGTCCTCAAGGCAATTTTTGGCAGCAAATACGAACGCGACATCAAGCGCATGCGTCCTATTGTCGAGCGGATCAATGCGCTTGAACCTGAAATGCAGAAATTGTCCGATGCAGAGCTTGCAGCCAAAACACCAGCGTTTCGCGAGCGCTTAGCCAACGGCGAGAAATTAGACGCGCTTTTGCCTGAGGCCTTTGCCGTCTTGCGCGAGACCTCCGCCCGGGTGCTCAAAATGCGCCACTTTGACGTGCAACTCATGGGTGCGATTGCGCTGCACGAAGGTAAAATTGCCGAAATGAAAACCGGCGAGGGGAAAACCCTGACCGCAACGCTGGCAGTTTACCTCAATGCGCTGACTGGGCGTGGCGTACACGTCGTGACAGTCAACGACTACTTAGCTGGCCGTGACGCCGAGTGGATGGGACCCATTTATCGCTTCCATGGCCTTTCGGTGGGTGTGATCAAAAGCCAAATGCCGCACAGCCAGCGCCGTGAGGCTTATGCTGCCGACATCACCTATGGCACCAATAACGAGTTTGGCTTCGACTATTTGCGTGACAACATGGTTGAGCACCGTAACTACCGCGTGCAGCGCGGGCACTATTTTGCCATCGTTGACGAGGTCGACTCGATCCTGATCGACGAAGCGCGCACACCGCTCATCATCTCAGGACCTGCCGATGAAAACGCCGAGGGTTACATCCGTGTCAACCGCATCATCCCTGCCCTTGAGGACAAGGTAGACTATGAAGTCGATGAGAAAGCGCGCACGGTACTTTTGACCGAAATCGGTGTGCATAAAGTCGAAAAACTGCTCAACATCGATAACCTCTACGCTCCGCAAAATGTCGAACTCGTGCACCATGTGCACCAGTGCCTCAAGGCACACAAACTCTTCCGCCGTGACGTGGACTATGTGGTTCAGGACGGTGAGGTCATCATCGTCGATGAGTTCACTGGCCGCTTGATGGAAGGCAGACGCTACAGCGATGGCCTGCACCAAGCCATCGAAGCGAAAGAAAATGTTGAAGTAAAGCAGGAAAACCAGACGCTGGCGACCATCACTTTCCAAAATTATTTCCGGATGTACGAAAAACTGGCGGGCATGACCGGCACGGCCGACACTGAGGCCGAAGAGTTCCGTAAGATCTACAAACTGGATGTGGTCGTGATTCCCACCAACAAGCCGATGATCCGCAAGGACTATCCCGACAAAGTCTATCGCACGCAGCGTGAAAAATTCGCTGCGATCGTGGAGGAGGTCAAAGAATGCCACCTGCGCGGCCAGCCAGTGCTTTTGGGAACCATTTCAATTGAAAACTCGGAAAAGCTATCCAAACTACTCCACCAAAAAGGCATTCCACATAACGTTCTCAATGCCAAATACCACGATCGCGAGGCAGAGATAATAAAAGAAGCGGGACAGCGTGGCCGGGTGACGATCGCCACCAATATGGCTGGACGCGGCACCGACATCATCCTCGGACCAGGTGTTAGGGAACTCGGTGGGCTGCACATCATCGGCTCGGAGCGGCACGAGGCGCGGCGTATCGATAACCAGCTGCGCGGGCGTGCCGGTAGGCAGGGAGATCCTGGCAGTTCGCGGTTTTATCTTTCGCTGGAAGATGAGCTGATGCGCATCTTCGGTTCTGATCGGCTCGGTCCAATCATGCAGCGTTTTGGCATGCAAGAGGGCGAGGCGCTGGAACACCGCATGGTAACCAATGCCATCGAGCGTGCGCAAAAGAAAGTCGAAGCGCACCACTTCGAGATGCGCAAGCACCTGCTGGAGTATGACGACGTCATGAACAAGCAGCGTCGCTACATCTACATGATCCGCAACGAAATCCTCGACAACGCGGATATCAAGTCTTTGATCCGCGAATTTGCTGAGGATGCCGTACGCCTGCGCCTTGCCCAACTCTTGCCAGGCAGGAAAATTTCTGAAGAGAATTTGGCTGCGCTGCGAGAATACCTCGAAGGCACGTTCCAGATCCGCTATGACAATTTGGAGGAAATACTCAACACCCGCAGCCGGTCGGAATTCACCGAAGAGGTGTTGTCAAAAGTGCTAGCCGCCCTCGACGCCAAAGAGCAGGAAATTGGTGCTGCCAATATGCGGGTCCTGGAAAAGATGATCGCGCTGCAAGTCATCGATCAGAAATGGAAGGACCATCTTTATGTTATGGACCAACTGCGAGACGGCATCTGGACTTTGGGCTATGCTGAGCGCAATCCACTTGTCGAATACCGCTTCCGAGCGTTCGATCTTTTCGAGAACATGGTGGCGGCGATCCGCGATGAGGTAATCGAATTCATCCTGCGCGCGCAGGTCAAAGAGCAGCTTGTTGAGGAAGAGGCCCGTGAGGAGGATTATCGCGAAATTGGCCAGGCCCAGCACACCACACTGTCTGGTTTCGATATGACCGATGGCATTGTGGCACAGATCGAAGCGCAACGCACACAGCGCAGAAACCATAGCCAGACCTCGGAAGCTGCCAAGCGCACCGCTGGCGGCGCCACCAAGCGGCGTAGCTCCCGCCGCCGCTGAGCCCAACTCCGTATTTCTACGTAGATTTTTGCGCGCCCATCCGGATGCCAAACTCCCCGTTTTGTGCTATAATCCTTACACAAACCTAAAGGAGGTCACTATGAAAAAAGTAATGGTCGCAATCCCGACACTGCTACTGGCGGGAGCACTGGCCGCCGTGCAAATTGTCGATAATCCCGATGCGGTCAAGGGCTGCGAACGGCTGGGAGAAATTGTTGCCGGTGACAAATTTGTGCAGCTGGACCGTAACACGGTGGAACAGGTAATCCGTGAGGAGGCACAGCGCATGCGTGCCGACAAGGTGTTCCTCAGCATCGTGTCGCACAACCACCCCAAACTGGGCAAGCAGTATAGCGCGAAGGCCGTCGCCTGGAAGTGCGGGCAATAATTAAAAGCCGGGGCTATCCCGGCTTTTCTTTTTTTGCCCGGTGTAAATATTTCACCAGTACCGCTTCATAATCTGCAACGGCAGTCCAATAGTCGAGCTCAACGCTAACCATACGCAACGCCACTTCTGCCGCAGCCTGCTCGCGGATATTGACGATGAGCAAGGTGGAATCTCCCAAATCAAAGCGGACTTTTTCAGCACGCGCCAGCTTTTCGGCGACGGCCAATTCCTCCCGGATGATCATCAGCCTTTTTAGGGCATTCTCGAGTGCGATATAGGCATCGTTGGCCTCGACCAGAATTTTGTCTTTCTGGAAAGCATAGCGCTGCTTGAGGATTTCAATTTTCTGCTCGGTGCTGCCGATCTTGCCATCCTGCCGGCGCGTCTGCAGTGGTATGTTAAAGACTAAGCCAAATTCTGCCTCCCATGGATCGCGCCGCAATGGCCCCCCTTGTGGAGGTTCCTGTACCGAACGCGAGCCTGCCACCACAATGTCGAGCTGTGGGCCCCTTTGGTTTTCAAAAAAACGTAATGCATTTTTTTCGATCTCAATTTCGTTTTCGATTTTTTTGAGCTCCGGGCGATTCTCCAGGGCAAATTTTTTGTCTTCTTCAAAAGTGGCTGGTGCAATCGGTGTTTCTGGAGGGAATTCTGCAGGCAGCTGTTCGTTGAGCGGGAGAATCATGCTGCCATCCGGGTTACGGTAATAGAGCGAGAGGTAAAGCGCTGCCTTTTGTAGCAAGCGTTCGGCAGCGGCAACCTGTTCCTTACGCGCTAAAATAGCACGATCATTTTCCTGCTCTTCGATGGCGGGGATGTCACCCAACTTGACGCGCCGGCTCAACTGCTCTTTCCGCTGTTCCGCAATCTTGAGCAAATCCTGCACGATCCGCTTGCGTTTACCCGCTGCGACCCAGTTCCAGTAACTGGCTGCAGCATCGCGATAAACGCCTAACTTTTGCTCGTCGAGCACGTTGCTGGCGATGTTGCGGTTGAGCTGGTTTTGCAATAGTTCCAATCGATCCGAGTCGATGCTGCGGTCACGCCAAAGGGGAATGCGACCACCAAAGCGGATCTCACCACCGGGGGTTGTGCGGCGCGGTGTGTAATAGTCCGGAAAATCCCCGTGGCTAATCCGATAGCCAGCGAAAAATGATGTCCCCCAAAAGGGGGTTGGCTTGACCACGTTGGCCTCGGCCCGGTGGGTATTGTAATAACCGGTAGTGTTGTTGTAGGAACCGCGCAAACTCAGGTCAAAGGCGCCTTCCGCGGACAGGATTTCCATCTCGGCTTTGCGGATCTCGCGCGCCGCCATCAGGATCATCGGAAATGTTTTTTCAATGTTAGCCAAGACATCGTCAAGGACGACGGTCTTGGGTGGTAGTTGCCCCGCAATGGCAAAAGCACTGCAAAGTAGAATGGTACAGAGCCGGATATATTTCATTTTCTTTCCCGCATGTCTTGGGGTATGTCTGGCGGAAAATCGTTGAACTTACGCCACAGCTCGTAACCGATGGTAACGCGGTTGAGGAAAACCCAGCCGCGTGCCCGGATCCCCTGGCGCAGCATCGAAACATCCGGCCATGGTTCGTCGCTTTTGGGATCGGGGACTAAAAGCACGCGGAATTTTCCATGGCCATCATCAGCGTTATCGACAAACTTGACCCGCGCCGGGAAAGTGCCAACGGCACCTTCAGGCCAACCGGATATCTGCAATGCAGGCCAGCCTTGGAACATCACCCTTGCCTCGCGGCCATCACGGACCAGTGTTATGTCATTGCCATCCAGCCAGATTTCGACAGCACGGTACCCTGATTCTGGGATGAGGACACAAAGCCCTTTGCCTTCGCGCACGAATTCAGCCTCGTGCGAAACCAAGATGCGTGTGATGATGCCATCTTTGGGGGCGAGCACCTCCTGTGTCCTCTGCCGTGACAGCCGCAGCTCTACCCGTGGTAGCTCCTCATTGCTGCGCGCCAATTCTGCACGCGCACTCTGCATGGTGGCACGGGCATCATTGATGGCGGCATCGGCATCGCGCGCGATGCGGCGCGCCTCACGCTGCATTGCCTTTTTTTCTTCCTCAGCGGCCTTGAGGCCAGCGACAGCACGCTGTTCTTCGGTTTGGGTGCGCTTGAGCTCCAATTCCGCGAGTTCTACGTTACGCTGCGAGGTTAGGCCTTGTTCAAACAGCGATTTCTGCCTTTCGTAATTGAGTTTGGCTGTTTCGAGTGCTGCCTCGGCGGCGGCCAGCGCCTGCTGAGCTTGGCGCACCCGTTCGCTGGCCATCGCGACACGGTTTTCGGCAGCACTGACTGCTTCGCTGCGTGCTAATTGCAATGCCGTGATCCGCGACTCGATCGAATCGACACGGCTGGCAGCTGCCCGGACACGTTCCATGATCGCTGCCCGTTCCTGTTCCAAACGCTCTGTGATCTGGGGATCGAGGTCTGAAATCGTCACCAATTTATCGCCTTTTTTGACCACAGAACCCTCGTGGACATGCCAGTGCATAATCCGACCGGAAACCGGTGCTTCGATAGTTTGTTGCCGGTCGGTTGGGGCGTAGGCGACCACCCTGCCCTCACCATACGATGTTTGCTGCCACGGTAAAAAGAGGATCAAAAGCAGCACGGCACCGGCAATGGCAAAGACGCGCCGGAAGCGCAACTTCCGCCAATCTTCGTGCAAATAATCGGCAAAGGCTGAAGAAGCACGCGATTCATAACTCTGCCATTCACGCTGTGTCTTTTCTGGCCCCAATTTATGCAATTTGACCAGCGCCACACTGATGCGATAAAAGCTTTCAAAATACTTGCCAAACCGCGAAAGGACGTCGAGCATGCGCGAGACGATGATCTCGGCAGCGACCAGCTGACCAAGACTCATCTCTTTTTTGAGCACCAAAAAACCACCAAGGATCAACACAAAGCCATTACCCAAAACAAAAAGAGCTCCTAACCCTAAATGTTGTTGGAAAAGCACGCGGAAAAGTCGGCTGCGTTTTTCGAGATAATCCCTGCCCAATTCGACGCTCGCATCTGCTGTCGGCTTCTTGCGTGTGAGGTTGTCTTGCAACCAGGCAAACATGCGGTACTTGCTATCCGACTCAGCAAAGCTGGGATCGAACCCCCGGATAAAGAGGTGGTAGCCAATAATGTAGCCGCCAAAAAATAACAAAAATAAGTTGAAGTAAATAAAATAGGGATGGTAGAGAGAAATCACCACCATGCCGATGACAACGGCAAT
>JANWWX010000068.1 GCA_025057195.1 Leptospiraceae bacterium
CCTCTGGATCGCGACATGGCCATAGGATTGGTGCGCTTAGTGGCTTTTGTATTTTTAAATAACCACAGGTTGGGTGGTTATATGCCGAAATCTCAGCAGTAATGGAAGAATTCACCCACGATCTGCGCCTGGATCAGGCACGCGCGGAAAAAGCCCTTTCGGAGCTTTATCTGACCTTCTGATTCTGCGCCAGGCGTAAGCTCGCTATATCCTTTAGAGTTTACAGCCGTTGCCGGCTTGCAGACTACGCAGCATGCGACGCGCCTCCATCACACTGATCCTATCGGTGCTGCTTGCACATGGCAATTTGCTCGAGGCGAGGCGTGTCGGCAGCGACTGCATGTACAAGGGGAAAAAGCTTTGGGGGCGGGTCAAGGTTGTGACGGCTTTTCCCGATCTGCGGGTCAAAGTCGTTTCTTCTTTGCCGGACCTGCGCGTGAAATTGGTGGATGCGTTTCCCGATTCGTGTGGCAAATGGCAGATGGTGGAATCATTCGCAGACCTCAAGGTGCAATTTGTCGATTCGTTCCCGGACATCACAATTGAATACGTGACAGCGTTTCCTGGGGTGCGCTGATGCACCGACTGTTGCGCTATGTGCTTTATGTTTTTGCGGTGCTTTTGCTCACCATTGGGTTGTTAGTCATGGCCTTTTTCCGCGCGGATATCCCCGCACACGAGGTGGAAAAACGCTACCGCTTGCCGCAGTCGCAGTTTATGGCTATCGGTGGCTTGCGCGTGCATTACACCGACGAAGGTAAAGGGGAGGCAATTTTGCTTTTGCACGGCACTGGCTCGAGCCTGCACACTTGGCAAAAGTGGACTGACGGGCTGAAAGAACGTTTCCGCGTGCTGCGGCTCGATCTGCCGGGATTTGGCCTGACCGGACCTGCACCGGACCGCAACTACCGGATTGTGCGCTATGTAGAGTTCGTACGCGATTTCCTTGATCGCTTGCAGATCCGGCAGCTCAGCCTTGCTGGCAACTCGCTGGGTGGCCAGATTGCCTGGCATTTTGCTGCAGCCTATCCGGATCGGATCAATAAATTAATTCTGGTTGCCAGTGCCGGACTGCCGCGGCGCCACATCCCGATGCCGCTTTATTTAGCACGGCTACCCATTGTGGGAAAGTTAGGGCGTTATCTTTCACCGCGCTTTTTGGTGCGCAACAGTTTGTGGGAGGTTTATTTCGATCGGAGCAAGGTCACCGACGAGCTGATTGAACGGCACCATACCCTTACCCTGAGGGAAGGTAACCGACAGGCATTCATTGACCGTGCACAACAGCTTGAGGAGGGAAGCTTGGCTAATCTCGAGCGCATCACGATCCCCACGCTTATCCTGTGGGGGCGCTATGACACCTGGATTCCGGTGGAGCATGCAGAAGAATTCCACCGCCGCATGCCTTGGTCAAGGGTCGTGATTTACGACAACGCAGGCCATGTTCCACAAGAAGAGATTCCGGAGCAGACGCTTGCGGATGTATTAAAATTCCTGCAATAGTATGGCACACTACGACGTCGTGGTCATTGGCTCTGGTCCTGCCGGTGAGGGGGCGGCGATGCAGTGCGCCAAAGATGGGCGCAACGTGGCTGTGGTTGAGCAAAACAACCTTTTGGGTGGCAATTGCCTGCATTGTGGGACAATCCCTTCAAAAGCGCTGCGCCATTCGATCCAGCGCTACCTGGAAGCGCGGTCTAACCCACTGGTGCGCGCCCAAGCTAACACCCGCGAGCCGGAATTCCCTGAGATCATGGCTGTGGCACGGCGCATCATGGAGCGCGAGGCAGAACACAACCGCAGCTACTATGATCGCAACCGCATAAAAATTTACCATGGCAGGGCAAAGCTCACCGACCCGCACACAATTGTCATTGAGGGTGGCCGCACAGGCAGTGAAAGCATCAGTGCCGACTACATCATCATTGCCACCGGTTCGCGGCCGTACCGCCCGCCCGATGTCGTCTTCGACGAACACGTGCGCGACAGCGACACGATCCTGGAGCTAAACTCCACCCCGCGTTCGATCACTATTTACGGTGCAGGCGTGGTGGGGTGTGAGTATGCCTCGATTTTTAAGGGACTGGGCATCAAGGTGACACTGGTCAACCACCGTGCCAAGCTGCTCGAATTTTTGGACGACGAGATCATCGACGCATTGAGCTACCACCTGCGCGAACAAGGTGTGGTGATCAAGCATAGCGAGGAGTACGAGAAGATCGAGCGGCACGGCAACGAAGTGGTGCTCTACCTCAAATCCGGTAAAATTATCCGTTCCGAAGTGTTGCTGTGGGCCAACGGGCGCACGGGCAACAGCGATGGTCTTTTTGCATTTGATAGCGGGATCGTGGTGGACCATCGAGGGCTGATTGCGGTCAACGAAAATTTCCAGACTGCATTGCCGCACATCTATGCTGTCGGCGACGTTGCGGGCCCACCCGCATTGGCCAGTGCGGCATTCAGTGAGGGCCGTTTTGCGGCTCTCCATATCACGCGTGGTCTGGCGCTCGGCAATTTGGTGCGCAGTGTCCCAACTGGAATTTACACCAACCCAGAAATCAGCTCGCTGGGCAAAACAGAACGCGAGCTCACTGCCGCCAAAGTCCCTTACGAAGTGGGGCAGGCACACTTCCGCAATATTGCGCGCGCGCAGATCACAGGGCAAACAGTGGGTTTACTCAAAATCCTTTTCCACCGCGAGACACTGGAGATCCTTGGCATCCACTGCTTTGGCGATCAGGCGGCAGAAATCATCCATATCGGCCAGGCGATCATGGCGCAGCCGCCACCGCACAACCGTATCACTTGGTTTGCTGAAACGACATTCAACTACCCCACCATGGCTGAGGCGTACCGTGTGGCCGCACTCAATGGCTTGAACCGGCTTTAGCTTTCTGGCTCATCGGGAACGGTGTGGCAGTTGCGGCAGCGCGCCTCGTAAACAAATTGTGCGAATTCCGGTTGGTTGTCAGCGAAGAGTTTTTCCTGCAAAATGTCCTGCGAGGTACCGACCGTCACGGTCTCGCCATAATACGAAGCGGGCACATACTCCGGCTTGCCCTCATGGACCGCTTTGAGCACGAGCTTTTGGCTATGGTGCGCTTCGGCACCGCAGACCACGCAGATGGCAGAAAGTTTGAGCGATTCGTGCGCCATGGCCAAGTATTCCCCAACCGTGCGGTCGGAACCAGGAATCGGGAATGGCAGCCGGCGGTAGTCCTGATCGAGCAACGAGAGCAGAACATCTTTGCCCTGGCGCGACAATATGCGGATCGCCTCAGTGAGAAAAATATCGAAGAACTGCGCCTCTTCGATTGCAACCAGGTCTGTATCCGGCTCCACCAGCGACAAAATTTCCCGCGCCTGCAGCACCACGTGCGCTACTTCGCCCACCTGCAGCTTCTCATCACTGGCATGCGCCAAAAAATGCGGTAATACCTGCGTCGCATGGTAACGGTTATCGATGGCGGGTTTGAAAAGCTGCACTTTGCGCCGGGCAATTTTGGCACGGCGGACACGGCGGAGCAGTTCCTCGGTTTTGCCGGAAAACATCGGACCGTGGATCACGCTGATTTTCCCTTTGCCGTGTTTTGCGCTCACCGGTAAAACCAAGTTCCTGCATTCTCGCCGGCAAGCAATCGGCGGATCACACGGATGTCCTGGCCCGAGGCAATCGCCATGGTTTGACCCGCTTTGAGCATTTTTTCGGCCGCCTGCAATTTGGTAATCATGCCGCCGGTGCCACCATTGCCCGCATCCCCAGCATGCCGGCGCAATTCCTGCGTGATGCGGTCGATGTGAGGGACTTTTTCACCGTTGCGATAAAAACCGTCCACGGTGGTCAGGAGGATGAGCAGTGTGTGGGGAAAAAGTAGGGCCACATCGGCTGAGAGGTTATCGTTGTCGCCGAATTTGATCTCTTCGTTGGCCACCGCGTCGTTTTCGTTGATCACCGGCACCGCTCCCCAAGCAAAAAGCTGGTTGAGTGTGGCCTTCAGATTTTGCCGATGCTGGCGGTTAGTGAAATCGATGCGCGTCACCAAGATTTGGGCGGCGGCCAATTTCTCACGTGCGAAATTATTGCGGTATGTGTCAATGAGCAGGCTCTGCCCGAGCGAGGCGAGTGCCTGTTTTTCCCCGACGGTAGCCTGCGGCAGGCTCAAGCTGCGCATGCGGCTGAGGATAATGCGTCCAAAACCGACAGCCCCGCTGGTCACAATGACGACTTTTTTGCCTTGTTCTTGCAGCAAACGGCACTCGCGGGCAATGCTACGAAAATAACGGCTGCGGTTTTGCTCAATGTGGTGGGTGAGCACACCCGTTCCAAATTTGAGGACGACGTGGGTAACTTTACTCAGTCTTTGTTTAAGAGTGTTGTTTTGCATCAAGTGCTATATGCCAGTTTGTGCACCAATTGGCGCGCCGCACTGTCATATTGCAACAGGCCATCAAGTGAAGTGTAGTCGTACTCCGGATAGCGGTTTTCTAAGGCACGCTCAATCAAGTTGGCAATCTCACCAAAACGGATCGAATCGCTGAGGAATGCCTCGACTGCGGCTTCGTTGGCGGCGTTAAAAACGGCGGGAAAATACTTTCCTTCCTCCCCTGCCCGGCGGCCCAAGGCGTACGCACGGAACTTTTGGCAGTCCACTGGGAAGAACTCAAGCGACGGGAAATATTCCGGTGTGCTGCCACCAACAGTATCGGGTGGTAACTCTGGATGGTACATCGCCCAGGCAATGGGATAGCGCATGTCGGGCTGGCTGGCATGCTGCAGCACCGTGCCGTCTTTGAGCAAGACCATGGCATGGACAAAACTCTGCGGGTGGATCACAGCATCGATTTGTGAATAGGGCAAACCAAAAAGATAATGTGCTTCGATGATTTCAAGAGCCTTATTGGCCAATCCGGCAGAATCGACGGTGATCTTTTGTCCCATCACCCAGGTCGGATGCCGCAGCACACGCTCGCGCGGTGCAGAGTGGAACTCCTCGCCACTTAAGTGGAGGAGTGGTCCCCCACTTGCGGTGAGATAGACTTTGCGCACGGCATCCGGCGGTGTTGTGGCCAAGAGGCGATAAAGGCTGTTATGCTCCGAATCGATTGGCAAAAGCTGTGCCCCGCTGGCGCGGGTCGCTGCCATGACAAGCGGCCCTGCCACAACTAAGCTTTCTTTATTTGCCAAAAGGATTTTTTTGCTATGGCGCGCAGCCAAAAGCGTGGTGCGCACACCGGCAGCCCCTACAATTGCGATGATGGCAAAGTCGTGCTCTTGCGCCAGCAGCTCTTCGCTGCGCGCCACGGCATCGGGACTTGTTGTTGAAAAGCAAACTGCGTTGGGAAATTCTTGCCTTAACGCTGCGGCTTTTTTTTCGTTGTGGTGCCAAGTAAAACCGACCAGCTCAAAATCGCCAGGATGGCGGCGCACAATGTTGAGTGTTGAGTCCCCGATCGAACCAGTGGCCCCAAAAAGCAGGAGTCGGCGCCGCATGCACGCTAAAGTCCGCGCAGCTCCTGCACGATGTAGAAATAATAATACGCTGCGGGAATCGTGACCATCAGCGCATCGAGCAGGTCGAGCATGCCACCGTGGCCGGGGATCAGGTTGCCCGAATCCTTAAAATTGGCATCGCGCTTGATCAGCGATTCGGTCAGATCTCCTAAAATGGAGCCCAAATAGATGACCACCGCAAAGCCGGCAAGCTCAGCATAGCCATACTGTGGCACGCGGAAATAGGCGTTGGCCACGGCGTAAAAAACCAACACCAACACCACCTGCAGCAAGAGCCCAAGGATGTAGCCTTCATAGGTCTTGTTGGGACTTACAGCAAAGCCGACTTTGTGCCGGCCGAACGCCTTACCCATGAAATAGCTGGCGGTATCGGACATCGTGGTTGCCCACCCTACCAACCAGACATAGAACAGCCCATCTTGGAGGCTGTAGAGTAAGAATAGGTGTGCGAATGTGAAAGGGATATAGATAAAACCTAAGATATAACTGCCGAGCGCTGAAAAAGAATTTTCGATCCGGTTTTGCAAAAGCTGGTAAAGAAAAACAAAAAAGACCAGTGCAAAAATTACCCCCCCCAAGAGGGCAAAATTCAGGCGCAGCCTACTGGCTGCAGCCCCAATTTCCGGTGTGGGAAATTTGCCGCCACTTTCTGCGGCCTGCCAGGCGAAATAGACCAAGGTGATCCAGAGCACGGCAAACGTGACACCCAAAACACGCGAAAGCCGGACCTGTGTTTTGGCCTCCGCCATGCGATAAAATTCGAGTGTGGCAATAATCCCGCAGACTAAGACGAAAATATAAAGTGGCAGCATATACCAGTGCTGCCAAGAGATGGAGAAGATGAATGCGGCGGCAATGCTCAGCCCACTCAGGATTCGCTTAGGAGTTTCACCCATGGAAACAACCGCATTTTTTCAGTCACAGGCTGTCAACGACTGCATATAGCTAAAAATGCTCTAAGTTTTGCCGATTTGATTCGAAAATCAAGTATATGCAGGACATTGATTTCAGCCGCTATTACCGCCGCAACCGGAGGCCGCAGGGCGTTCCGGAAAGCCGCCACGCAAAACACGGTGTGCCAGTAAGCCGGGTTTCGCTGTATCTGGCAATCGCATTCTCTTCGTTGGCGATTGGTTTTATTGCTGGCACCCAATTACAGAAACAGCGCATGCTGCGGGAACTGGAAAACCGGGTCGTGCCGGAGAGTGTGAAGGATAGCACCATTGCCACTGCCAACATCGCCACAGAAAACGAAAGCAAGGACAGCGTGCAGATCACGCGTCCGGCTGAGGCAGCATCCCCTGGCAGCAAAGAGACCAGTTACTTGATATTAGCTCGGATTTATCCCGATGAAAAAGAGGCGTCGTTAGCCGGACTGACGCTCAAGCGCAGTGGCATGAATGCTTTCATGGCGCGTAACGG
>JANWWX010000069.1 GCA_025057195.1 Leptospiraceae bacterium
TTATTACAACGAAGGTTGGCTGGAGGGTTTTGCCAGCCGCAACCACAGCCTCCAGACTGGGCCGATCGTCGGCCGCTACTATACCGTTTCCGGAGATCAAATCCTCTATTATGCTCTGACGCATCATTATACTGGAGATATTGTGCAAATGACGCACGTCTGGGTCTCCACGGGGTATAACCATACCGACATTGAGGGTTGGGCGGAAACCAAGTATGGCAAGCGCCTTATAGGTGGTTCGGATCCCGATAAAAACATGGAAAACTACATCAACACACAAGCGTACGCCAATTCGCGGCAGAACCGCTACAACCTGCCGGTGGGCAATGTCCACCGGATGATCATTGAGCAGGCATTTTATACTTACCACCTGCGCTTCCGCTCAGGCTACGACAAAATGACTACTTCAAACCAGGCAGTATGGCGCAACGTCGTGACCTGGGCAATGCAGAATGGGCATGCGGCGATGGCACTGGTCAATGAAAAGGCAGTGATGGATCTGCGCAAGTGCCGCAACTCGGCTACCTGCGATAACAGCTAACGCTTGCCAAGATATTACAGGGCCATTGTCCGGTCTTCGTGTTTTCGCCTTACGATAACCTGCGCGCATTTGTCTTAAAGCAACTTGTCGGGGCTGGTACACGCACAGTCTTCAGCCAGCGCCTGCCACGCCCGCTCATGCGTTCGTTGCTCGATGCTCTGGCAATGGCTATCCCGCCTGCAGCAGGTGTTAATCTGGAGGAAGGAAGGCTTGGCCAGGTGCCTTGTGATTTTTGGACACCGCAAAATTTCCAACCGGGGCGGCTGCTGCTTTATTGCCATGGCGGCGGCTATACCCTGTTTTCCCGCAAAACGCACCGTGTACTAGTTAGTCGCTTGGCGCAGGAATTTGCCGCGCAGGCCGTGGCGTTTGACTACCGCTTGGCGCCCGAGCACCGTTTTCCAGCAGCGGTGGAAGATGCGCTCAGTGTCTATCGCGAGCTTCTTGCGCGTGGCTTTGCTCCGGAAAAAATGGTTTTTGCCGGCGATTCCGCCGGGGGTGGCCTCACTTTTGCATTGCTTTTGGCAGCCAAAGATGCTAAGTTGCCACTGCCCGCGTTGGCCGTCGGCATTAGCCCATGGCTAGACCTAACGCTCAGTGGCTATAGCCATGTGGAAAACCGCGACAAGGATCCGATGCTCGTACCGGAAAACACCCAGAAGTTGCGCGACGACTATCTGGGCGATGCCGATGCCCGCAATCCTTATGCTTCGCCACTTTTCGGAAATTTGGCAGGCTTACCGCCCGTGATGCTGCAGGCTGCCGGCGACGAGACACTGCGCGACGATTCAGTGCTATTTGCCGCCGCCTTGCGCCAGGCTGGTGTGATAGTGGAACTCGACATTTGTCCCGGACTTTTCCATGACTTCCAGATGTTTTGGCAGGTCTTGCCCGAGGCAGAAGCAGCGATCCGCCGGATGGGACAATTCGTGCGTCGGCATTGGGGTAATTAGTCCCAGTTGATGTCGGTGAGCAGGCGTTGCTCGTCGGCGCCCAATTCCAGTTGTTCAAGTTCGATATAATCCGGCTTGAAAAAATGGGCAAGTGTCTGCATCAATAAGCTCGATTCGACATACCAGACAATCCGTTTTCGCTCAAAGGCAACGTTGAGGATACGCACCTTGCCGAGGATATCTGCCTGGGGCGGAATTTGCATCAAGATAAAATTGAGATCAAAACCAAAATACCGTTTTTTGCGGTTGACCATAAAAAACGGCGAGTCGCCTCGGGTCAGATGATAAAGTAGGATGTCTTCCAGTTTACTCGAGAAGCGGCTGCTCAGGCGAATCATGTCTGGCCGGCGTGAGCTGAAAAAGCGAGAATGTGCAAGGCGTACCTTTACCGTGTGCGCGGTAACCTCTTCCTTCTTAAGTTGAAAATCAAAGTAGATTTTTCCAGTGCGGAAACCAATCACCCGCTCAGACCCTTCACGGATAATCCCGCGCAGGTGCAGTGCCCGGTGCGCGCAGAGAAAACGTAGGCTGAGCAAGCGGTCATGATGTGGCACAACGTAGTCGTGCAGCAGGTCATTCAACGCTGACTGGCGTGTGATCGCTTTGTACATCATGTGCCAAAACAACGGTCGCCGGCATCACCCAGTCCTGGCAGGATATAACCATGGTCGTTGAGTTTTTTATCGATCACCCCAACGTGCAAGAAAACCTGCGGGAATTTTTTTCGTATCCGACGGATGCCTTCAGGGGCGGCGATGACGCTGACAGCGCGCACACGCTCCGGTTTTTGTGGCAAAATTTTTTGCAGGGCAAACTCGAGCGAACCACCTGTCGCCAACATCGGATCGAGCAGCCATATTTCGCTGCCGGCCAGCGGTGGGACTTTGTAATAGTAAAAACGAGGTTGCAATGTGTCATGGTCTCGCTCCACCCCAATATGTCCCACCGCGGCCTCTGGTAAAAGAGCATGGAAACCGCTGAGCATGCCCAAACCCGCGCGCAGTATTGGGATCAGTACCAGCCGATGCCGGAGTTTAAACCCTTGCGTGGTCTGCAGCGGGGTTTCCACTTTACACGATTGCAGTGCAAGCGAGGCAGAAATATCGGCGCATAAAATCAGGCTGATCTCATGGAGGATGCGAGCAAAAATTGGCGGGGGTGTGTCCTTGCTACGCAGTGCAGTAATTTTGGCCTGAAGCAGGGCGTGTTTTTCGTAGCTCTTAATTTTCATGGCGGATGGGATTGTAGCAAAAAAATTCCTTATCGTCTTTAGCGGTGCGAGGCGGAAAATCCTGCTGGCAAATAGCTATTGCCCGCACACAGCGCGGGGCAAAGGCGCAGCCTGCAATCTCTGCCAGTGGCGACGGGATTTCCCCCGGCAGGGTAAAAAAGTCTCGCTGGGTGTGGCTAATGTCGAGCCGACTCAGCGCCAAAGCTTGTGTGTAGGGGTGGCTTGGATTTTTGAAGATTGTTTCGGCCGGTGCCTGTTCCACGATGCGCCCAAGGTACATCACCGCGACCCGGTCGGCAAACCACGCGACTTTGGCAAGGTCGTGCGTGATGAAAAGTGCAGCGAAGCGGTGCCGCGCATGCAGGTCGCGTAGCAGGTTTAGGATTTGCGCCTGGACCGAGACGTCGAGTGCGCTAATTGGCTCATCGAGGATTAAAAAACTTGGTTTCAAGATTAGCGCCCGTGCGATGGCGATGCGCTGGCGCTGCCCACCGCTAAATTCATGGATGCGGCGGTCCATTGCGGTTGCAGGGATCCCGGTCGCCTCCAGCATCTCCGCAACGAGGTCGCGCTGTTTTTGCTTTGAAAGTCCGAGCTCCCGTTTGCGGATAGTCAAAGGCTCGGCGACGATTTGGCCCACTGTGAGCCAAGGATTCATCGATGAGGCAGGATCTTGGAAAACTACCCCTAAATTGCGTCTTAGTTCCCGCCAATCTTTTGCGGTCATTTGCCTGCTATCGAACGCGCCGAATTTAAAATACCCCGCGTCAGGGCGGTAAAGCCCCATCAGGATGCGCGCCAAAGTGCTTTTGCCGCTGCCCGATTCGCCGACGAGTCCCACGATCTCCCCTTCTTTGATTTTTAAGGAGACCTGTATTAAAGCGCGCAGCGTGTGGCGTCTGCGGGGAATTAGACCACTATAGAGCGTAAAATTTTTGGAAATCTCGGTAATCTCTATCATCTGGCAGCATGCATCACTCCGGCTTGCTCAGATCCATCCGAAGCAATGCAATTGCCCCGATAATAAAAGCGCGTTGCGACGTCACGTATTGCGTGGTGTTGCAGCGGATAGGGGATCCACCAGGGACCGTGCACATCTCGGTGTCAGGAATATTACGTACAGAATCAGACTCTGTCCACCACCATTGGGTGAAAGAAAAGTTTAACCCGACAGCAAATTCCGTAGTCAAATGGTAAAGCTGGCCTAAATACACCCAACTTTCGACCAGACTGCGGCGGCCGAAGTTGACAGCAAAGTGTGCCTCGTATTGTAAAAAGAACGTCATGAATGGCTGGTCGCCATCGAGCCAAAAATATTGCAAGCCGGGCCGCAGCACGTATCGCGTTTCCTCCACCCTGGCCGCATGCCTCCCCCAGTTATCGGCAGTGTCGTAGCGCGCCTCGTTGTAGGCAGTGTACCACAGCCTATTTTTAAGTTCAAAGATCCAATTCTCGCCAGGTAAAAAACTGGCCTTGAACCGCCATGTCACGTCGCCGATCGCTGTGTGCTCCGGCCTATTATTGGTATTCAGCCAGAACCAGTCCCAGTTATTGACCGGCGCCTTCTTGCTCCCAATCCAATCGTTGCGGTGTCTTTCCCCCTGCGCATAGCGGTAAAATGCCCCTACCATCAAAGCATTGGTGATATTATAGTAACTGCCCAAGAGAACATGCCATGGCTGTTGTCGGAAATCACCTTTGGCTTCGGCCGTTTCATTGGTGCCCTCCAGGCGCATGTTGCCCAATGGCTCTGTTTCGTAGCGGTAGGTACTTTCGAGCATCGGATTCCAGTCATTGTAACGCACAAGCGCACGCACAGTCCCTGCGGCAAATATGCTGTTGGGGATTGGTTCGCTGCGTGCGGCAACACTTTCCCATGACCAACGCGGACTAAAAACCCCTACGCACAAAAGTGCAAGCAAGAACTGCAGACTAGCTGCTAGCTTGGCCAAACCGACGAACTGCCAAGGCACGGAAGCTTTTTGCATGACTTATCATGCCCCGCATAGTTTGTGCGGTCAAGACAATTTAGTGTTGCGAAAAGAGGTGACCACCCAATGCGCGCATCGGCCAACTTGTTTTCCAGCTCCTTGTGGCAATAGGTTTTTGGGGATTTTGGCTATCATTCTTTTTACGAGATCCCTGTCGGGTCAATGGCCCTAAATCGCCGGACTGCCTGGCCTCGCAAAATATTGCAACTTACCTTGAACTAATCCTTTCCTGTGAACGCTACCTGGCTTTCGAGAAAGCGTTTTCTCTACCTGACCCTGCTATCTCGCACCGTTGGCGGAAACATCTGCGATGACAAAGCACGCGTGGAGGAAGATTTTAACAGGACACAATTTTGCGATGCCACGAACAATCAAACTACCGCAAATACTGCAAGGGATCTTTGGGATCTTGTCCTACACGTATTTCAAAATGCAAGTGGGGCCCTGTCGCCTTGCCAGTTTTACCAACATAGCCAATGAGCTCTCCTGTTTTCACGCTTTGCCCCTTGCGCGCCGCAGTGCGCGACTGATGGCAGTAGTAAGTGTATACGTCGTCCGCATGGCGAATGATGATGTAATTTCCCCACCATTTGTTGTACGAGTTTTCATAAATTTCGCCTGCCTTCGCTGCCTTGATCGGCTCTCCAGTCGGCGCCGCAATGTCGATACCACGGTGGAAATTAACGCCTTTTTTCGTGACCGGATCAATCCGTGGTCCAAATTTTGAACTAATCCGCCCTTCAATCGGCATCACAAACTCTGCAGCACCGCTGGAAATCTTTTGCTTCTTCGGTTTTTCCGCCAGCGGGCGCAAATAGCCGTTAAAGAGCCAGCCATGTTGCCCCGCGTATTCTGCCTCAGCCCAATAGTCGGTTAAACCATCGACAGTGTCTTTTTGATCCGAATATCCCATAACCTCGACTTCAGCCTCCGCAGGCACTAACAACAGGAAGTCTCCGGCAAGGGATGGCTCGCTGCGCATGCGCAAACCAGCAGGAGTGATGACATACTTGGTTTCTTTTTTTGCACTGCTCGGTAGGCTTTGTTCTGGCAGTGCGGTAAGATAGCGCTGTGGGATATAACCCTCGTTTTCCTGTGCTGTGCGGACAAGTGCCCACGCAAGACCATCGCTGGCATTTGTCACCATGACGACTTCAACCTTTTCCCCTGCACGCACGAAATCGAGGTTCTCGACATCCTCTTCCGCGTGCCAGGACTTGAGCTGGTAATCGTGTGTGACGATTGCAAAAACCTTGGGGTCCTCGGGAATGCCGGGTAACTCATTGTGGTCAACAAGCCTGAGTTTGCCTGCATTTTTGGTGTCAATCGGCATCACGATATTGAGTCCGGGTCTGAGCTTTTCAATGTCGGCCTTAAATTCGGCAAACCGTTTATGGATCTGCTCGACTTTTTTTAGGCTTTCGCTGCGCACAGATTCTGTTTTTTGCTTGGCCTTATGCCGTAACTCATCCAAATCAAGCGCTGACAGTGAAACAAAAACCATTGCAACCAAAGTGGGAACCGAGGCGCGCATGGGCAAGCCGTAGGTTACTTTTTTCACCAGTCAATAAAAAATTTTCCACGTATCGAAGGTAACCAACCAAGCAAAGGATCAAAAAACACAAGCCTACAGCATACTGGTTCTATGTAAAAGCCCTTTAAGCTACAGCCCGGCAAAAAATTTTTCAGAAAAACTGAAAAAATTCCGCGTTTTTTAGGTATTTAATATATAGAGGGACTATGAACGAAAAACGCAAAACCAGTATCTCACTGCCAGTGCCGGCGGAGGGTCTTTGCCATAAATACTACAGTTTTGTCATGGCAAACTTAGCATTTTATCTGCGCTACCTGCGCCGGCACCCACCGTCACGGCAAAAACTCCGTACGCACAACGATGGCAGCGATGGCATCACCATTGTGCAGGTCTATTGGGACATGGAAACCTACAATTCGCTACACACCCTCGCGTTTT
>JANWWX010000006.1 GCA_025057195.1 Leptospiraceae bacterium
GCAGCACCTTAGTTTCTGCCGCCACAAAACGAAACTTTTTGAGCGGTGGTGGATGCGCGTTGGCTTTTAGGCTGAAACAGTAGATTGGCACTAAATACAAAGCCCTTTTGGCCACGGTGTTGATTGTGCGAAGCCAAACTTTCCCGCCTAAGATCATAAATACCCTCTTAAAATTCCACCCGGAAGCACAAGGTTAAAGAAGGTCTCTGTAAAGGAAATTATTTTTTGGGGCACCAGCCCTTCCGGAAAAACTGCGCACCACCACGATGAGGCGCACCTTGAGAACCGGGTTTCAATACCTCTATGGGTTCGATGTAACCAGCGGTAAGCGATTCTCACGCGACGGTATTGTTAAAAGTTTCAATACCTCTATGGGTTCGATGTAACACCATGAAGAGCAACACTCTCGAGACCATCCTTGGGGGTTTCAATACCTCTATGGGGTCGATGTAACTTCCGCAACGGTTCCGCGGATCGCCTCTGCAGCAACAGTTTCAATACCTCTATGGGTTCGATGTAACCGGCACACAGAAACTTTGTCCCGACCCAGCTTTGGAGTTTCAATACCTCTATGGGTTCGATGTAACCCTTCCTCCAGCTTAAGTTAGCTTAAGTTAACCATAAGCTGGCTGAAGTTATGGTTTGTGCGTCCTCACGCACGATTCTTGTATGTCAAACAACTAATCGCGTATAAGGGAGCAAATTAGGCTGTCAACAATTTTTTTATTTTTCGCAACATCCGAGTTTTTGCCAAAAATGGGGGTGCGTGAATTTTCGAATTAGGGTATTTTAAGATAAATGAAGATAGCTCAATTTAAGCAATATGTTCAAGTTTAAAAAGTTTTGAACGCAAAAATAGCACCAAAAATCAGGAGGTCCGTGAGAAAAAGAGTATTCGATAAATTTATCAATTATCCCCTTCTTTTTTTTGTCAAACCCCACGGGTCAGCAATGCCACACCTTTGTGCCACTACAGCCCCACTGCAAAAATTAGTTTTCCAGCCATGCCAAAACCACAAGCGGCGCCATGGCAAAAACCTACATTATTACCATTGACCAGGGCACAACAGGCTCCCGTGTTTTTTTGATTTCGGAAAAAGGCGAGGTGCTGGCCAGCGCTTATGAGGAATTCACGCAATACTTCCCGCGCCCCGGTTGGGTGGAGCACGATGCGGAGGAAATCTGGGCAAGCGTTGACCGACTCTTGGGCAATGCCCTGTCCGCTGCGGGGGCAAAGGCCAGCGATGCCGCCGCAATTGGCATCACCAACCAGCGCGAGACGACCGTGGTCTGGGAACGTAGCACCGGCAAGCCCATCCACCGTGCCATTGTCTGGCAGTGCCGGCGCACTGCGGATTACTGCGAAACGCTGAAGCAGCAAGGCAAAGAGGGCCTTTTCCGTTCGCGCACAGGACTCGTGCTCGACGCCTACTTTTCCGGAACTAAAATAAAATATATTTTGGACAATGTCCCAGGTGCCCGCACCCGTGCCGAGCAAGGGGAACTGCTTTTTGGCACAATCGATAGCTACCTCCTTTTCCGGCTCACGGGAGAACATAAGACAGATTACACCAATGCTTCCCGCACCCTACTTTTCAACATCCACACACGGCAGTGGGATCCGGAGCTGTGCGCAATCTTGGAAGTGCCGCAGCGCATGTTACCGCCGGCACAGGAAAGCTGCAGCCTCTTTGGCAAAACACGTGGCCTCAAAAGCCTGCCCGACGGCATCCCCGTCTATTCGCTCATTGGCGACCAACAGTCGGCGCTTTATGGCCAACTCTGCCACAACCCCGGTGAAGCAAAGAATACCTATGGCACGGGTTGCTTTGTGGTCATGAACTTGGGCGACAAATTCCTGGAAAGCAAAAACGGCCTCATCACCACGCTGGCCTGCGATGCTCGCGGCAAACCGGTTTATGCGCTAGAAGGCTCCATTTTCATTGGTGGCGCGGTGGTACAGTGGTTGCGCGACAAGCTGCGCTTTTTTGACGAGTCGGCGAAATCCGAAAACTTTGCCAAAGCCGCAAGCGACGATTCCGAAGTGGTTTTCGTGCCGGCATTTGCTGGACTGGGTGCGCCGTATTGGGACCAAAATGCGCGCGGTGCGATCCTTGGTCTCACGCGCGACACGACGGCCGAGCAGATCACACGTGCCGCCCTCAAAGCCATCGCACTGCAGTCTTACGACGTCATCCACGCCATGGAAATGGATAGCGGCCTCAAATTGCCACAACTCAAAGTGGATGGCGGGGCCACCCGCAACCAGTATTTGATGGAATTCCAGGCGGGCATTCTCGGCGTGCCTGTCGTCGTGCCGCGCAATCCCGAAACAACCGTGCTCGGGGCAGCATACCTCGCCGGACTCGGTGCTGGGGTGTGGAGCTCACCCGATGCGCTGAAAGAACTCAACCCGCCCGCTGCCACCTTCCACCCTGTCATGGCGGAAGAGGAAAGGCAAAAAGAGCTGCGCCGTTGGCAGGAAGGCGTGCGCCGTGTGCTGACGCGTTAGCCCTGCACTGCCTTCAAGATATCTTGCGCGTGTGTTTTGACCGAAACTTTGTCAAAAACATGGGTGATCTTTCCTGTGCTATCGATCACAAACGTCGTGCGCAGGATGCCCATGTACTTTTTGCCGTACATGGACTTTTCCGCCCAAACACCAAAGGCCTCGGTAATCTTACCGGTGTTATCGTAAAGCAGCGGGAAGTTGAGCCCATGGTCGGCGATGAACTTTTGGTGTGACTTTTCATTGTCGCGCGAGCAGCCCACCACATAAAGCCCGGCCTTCTTGAGCGCCTCACTGTGGTCGCGGAAACATAGCGCCTCGCTGGTGCAGCCGGGCGTGTTGTCTTTAGGATAAAAATAGAGCACCAAAGTCCTGTCTTTATAAAGATCAGAGAGCTTGACTTCTTTCGGCTCCCCTTCCCCAACCAGGATTCCCTTGAGCCCCTGAGGGACCTTTTTGCCAACAGCCAGCATCAGCTCAGTTTGCTTAAAATCCCTTTCTCTTCGAGGTATTTATAGAAATTATCACGGTTTTTGGGTTTATATTTGCTGCTCGTGTCTTTTTTCCATGCGCGGCAGGCATTTTGCAGTTGGTCTATGTTTTCTTTTGAGGTACTTTTCTTGAAGTGCTTGAGGATCGTGATCATTTCGTGCTCTTGCTCACAGGCAACCAGGTGTTTATCGGCCATTTTTCCCCCTAAAAAATTTTTCGCGAGGATTTTTGCATGCGCAGGGTTGTCAAGTAAATGCGGTGATCAAAACTGCTTTTTACAAAGCAAAAATTTTTCCTCCACCTCGTTAAAATCCTGCGCAAATATCGCGCTATATCCTGAGGGCAAGGCTGCACCATCGCGCAACAATAAACACGTGGCCAGGCCGGCAGCCGAAGCGGCGATAAGTTCTTCGTGAGAATCTGAAAGAAAAAGAATCTCTGCAGGTTCCATGCCCAACACGTGTGCGATTTTGGTATAAGAATCTTTTTCTTTTTTGGGACCGGTGGTCGTGTCGAAATAGCCACTCAAAAGTGGTGTCAGATCACCGGCTTCCGAATAACGGAAAAGGAGCTTTTGTGCCTCTACCGAACCCGAACTATAAATAAAAATCCTTATGCCATGTTCGCACCATCGCCGCCAGGCTGGAGGAACGTCAGGATAGACGTGGCCTCGGATGCTGCCATCCTCGAAGGCCTTTTTCCAGATTTTACCTTGGACCCATTTGAGCGTGGTATCTTTAACATCCTTACGAACATAATCTTTGAGGATGGCAGCTAACTCTGCTATGCCGTCTTGTGGCAGGGCGGTGCCATGGAGTTTTTGCCATAACACCTCCAATTGGCTTTTGACCTCTGGATCGCTGGCATGCTCGGCCAAAAAGCCATCCATGCGCTCTAGCGAAAGCGGGAAAAGCACGCGGTGGACAAAGGCGATCGAGGACGTGGTGCCCTCGATGTCGCACAGGACGGCCTGGATCGCCACTATTCGTATTTGGGAAATTTTTCGGAAATATTGCTGCCGGTAAAATGCCCCACCCAACCTTCTGGGTTATTGAACACACGGATGGCTTTGAAAAAAGGCCGTGGTCCCATGTCGAACCAATGCGTGGTGCCGGCAGGCAGATTGATGAAATCGCCTTTCGTGCAGAGCATCATATAGACCTTACCGTTTTTATGGATATAGAACATGCCCGAGCCATCGACAAAAAAGCGGACTTCGTCTTCAGAGTGTGTGTGTTCATTGATGAACTTGGCGCGAGCCTCAGCCGCGTTGGGGGCATCAGGATGGAGTGAGACGACGTCGAAGGTTTTATAGCCTTGCTTCAGGATTTTTTCAATCGATGATTTGTAGGCCTCGGCAACTTCTTCCGGCGTTGCAGTGGGACTGAGCGGTTTTTCTGCTTCCCAGCGCTCGTAACCAATGCCAATCTCTTTGAGTTTCTCTACAATGGTGGCAAAATCGGTGTAAACTTCCTTTTGTTGCGGATTATCCTCAGGGCAGATGGTGAGTTGGCTTTGCATAGCACTCCTCCATAAACTTGAGTTCAAATAAGTATTCGAGAGCCTCTAGTTTTAGCCTGGCGTGTAAAACAGTTTTTCCCCAGGCATAGACACCATGCCCGGTGATGAGATACGCTGGCGGCCAGGGATTTTTTTCAAGCCATGTATCAAAGGCTTGGGTGATGTCAGCCATGGTTTGGCTATTGGGGAAAATGGGCAAAACCGTGGTGGTTTCGTGCGTAAAAACATTTTCAAAAATTTTTTGCATCTCCCAATCTTGGAAGACCACCCTACCCTCTTGGGCATGGCGGCGGGAGTAATGGACTGCGAACTTTGCATGGGTATGCAACACCGCACCGACTTCCAATTTTTTTTCACGGGACAGGCGATAGATGTGGCAATGGAGTTCTGTTTCGGCAGACGGTTTTAATCCAGCATAGCCCGCAAGTGGCCTGCCATAAAGATCGACCAAGAGAAAGTCCGTGGCGCGCATGCTGGCCTTGTCCACGCCGGAGCGGGAAATCGCAATGGCATCTTCGGTAACCAGCGCGGAAAAATTACTGCTTGAGGCCAGCGACCACTGCCAACGGTGGAACATCCTGCCACAACGTGCTAGTTCCCGCACGACGGGGTGATGCGCTAAATCTTCGGGTTT
This sequence comes from Leptospiraceae bacterium, assembly GCA_025057195.1. Lineage (GTDB taxonomy): Bacteria > Spirochaetota > Leptospiria > Turneriellales > Turneriellaceae > JANWWX01. The sequence continues at coordinate 5,157 of JANWWX010000006.1, forward strand.
CACCGCAGGAGAATGCCCGGAACAATTTTTTCTTTCACATCCTGGGCTGCTTCAAGCGCCACAGCCAGGACACGTTCCCCTGGTTGCGCCACCCGGCATGTCCCTGGTTGTGCACTGTTGAGGGTGAGCTTATCCCCTGCCCTGACTACTCCCCAAATGCGCAGCGGCACAATCCCAGCAATGGCGACCGCAATGCCTTGCGAGTTGCCCTGCAGTTGCAGCGCACTATTTTTTACATAAACCCCAATGCAGACCTGCTGCTCGCTGCGCAGCTTGGCCACCATCCCATTCTCCAGAGCCACCAAATCGCCCTCAGCGAAAGCCTCTCCCGAACTGCGGGCAAAAACAATGCTGAGGCAGGCAGCACCTTTTAGCTGAAGCTGACCATCAATAACCACTTCGCCTTCGGCACGGATCGCTTTGCCGGAACTTTTGATGCCATCGAGTGCGCGGGGAAGATACAGGGCATACTCATGCGTGGAAAGCGCAGAAAGCGCTGCCTTTTCCCTGGCCACTGCTTGCAGGGCATTGCCGTTTTTGGCAAATAAATACGCTGCTGTGTTTTCAGAGTCTGCAGCAATGCCACCATAAAAAAACGCGGCAAGTCCTTGGCTATTTTCTGCGACAATGGGTGCCTGGTTTTCGGGCGGCAAGTTGAGCCCTTGGGGGGTTGCCGTCTGCGCAGACCTGCGGATTACCAGGTTGCCCGTGTGCGTGTTGAAGTCGTGCTCGCGCGGTGCGTACTCGCTATGCGTGTGGGGTTTGGGTGGCCGAGCATCGGAAAGCCGGCTATCCGTTGCCTCCACCGCAAAACCTTTCGCGGCGACCCCACTGCGCGCAAAACGGACAATCCCGGCATTTTCCTCGCTCGCATTCTGCAAACGGGGATCGCTGGCCTGTACCGCCTTTAAGTCAGCAACTTCGCCTTTGCGTGCAAACTGCACCCTACCCTTTTTTGTTTCATCGCCTTCGGTGAGGCGGGGATCGTCGGCCGCCACAGCCTTGTTGCTGGCAATTTCGTTGTGGTTGGCCAACTGCACAATGCCTGGCCACGAGTTTGTCGCGACGCGCAGCCGGGGGTCATTGGCCTGGACTGCCTTGCCCGCAGCCGATTCGCCCTCTTTGGCGAATGCGACAATTCCGGGATTCGTCGTCGTGGCGGCCTTCAGTCGGCTATCGTTGGCCTGCAACGCCAAGCCGCTGCGGGTTTCCCCGTCTTTTGCCAACTGCACAATGCCAGGAGAATCTTCACTGGCTAGTTTTAGCCTGGCATCGTTGGCTTGGACGGCAACTCCTGCACTGGCTTCGCCACTTTTGGCCAGTCGCACTATCCCGGGCGAGGATTCCGTCGCAGGTTTCAACCTGCTATCACTCGCCTGCACGGCCTTTTCGGGGGCCACTTCGCCATCGCGGGCAAACTGCATGATGCCACGGTATTCGGTCGAAGCATGGCGCAACCGCGAATCGTTGCTCTGGACAACGCGGTTGGGGGCTGCGACATTGTTCCCCGCCAATAAAACCATGCCAGGAATATTTTCGCTGGCCATGCGCAACTGCGCCGTGCTATGGTTTTTATCGACCAGCGCAAATTCTGGCTCTGCGATCACTGCCAAATCCAGGATTTTGGATTGGAACTCGCCCTTCTTATAGTGCGCATGCTTGTCTATTAGGATGCGCAGATAGCGCGCTTTGACCGGTGGAAAATGCCAGGCATACCAACTGCCGGGAGCTGCAAAGAAGTGGTTTTCTGAATGCACTGTCTGCCAAACACCACCATCTTCGGAAAGCTGCAGCTGGAATCCTTGCGGAAAATAGTTATACTCATCCCGCACCGATTTGAGCTGGATTTCGGAGATATAAAATGCAGAGGCAAAATCCGCGACAATGCTATCGGGTTCATTCTTTTCGTGCACCGCAGACGCCCAGCCATAGTCTTCGCGGCGATCGAGCAGATTCTCCACAGTCCACAGCCGGTCCGCATGGGAAGATGACTTCAAGTCCACTCGCGCAGAAAAGCCCACGTGCAACCGGCGCAAGTCACTTTTATGGATAGGACCTGCCTCCTGGTAAAAATTCACCATGAGGTAGCGGGCACAAAGGAGGGGTAAAAAAAAGTCCCTCTGCTCGCCCCTGCTGGCATGCCGGATGCCGTGCACGCGGTAAAACTTTTTGCCGTCTATGGAAAAAGCCACGTCGGCAAGGATGTGCAGGGCAGATTCATATTGCAAATGGTTTAAGTATGTGTTCTCTGCCAGTTCAAGAAAAACGCTGCAGTGCGGGGCGGTACGCTCAATGTGGAAAGTGAGCACCTCGCCATGGTGTTCCACCCGCAATGCCGGAGTGAGTGAACGCGCATGCAGGATGTGCGCCTGGGACGATTGTGTAATATCCATGCCGTTCAGCGGACAAATTGCATCAGCCACCCAGCAACCCATATCACAAGCAGGGTTAGCCCACAACTAATGAGTGCGAACACAAAAGCAAAATAACCCTCGAGCTTACCCAATTCCTGGCTAAGGTAAACTGCAATCCTCCTTTTTTGTTCTGCATCGGCCTGCATCACCCGTTGCTCCCACGATTCAATACGCTCCAAAGGATGCGATATCGAAAGGTATCTTTCGGCAGAAACGATCCGTACTGCAAACACGGTTGAAAGGAGTGAGACAAACAAATAGACAAAACCTCCGATTGTATAGCCATGGTTTAAGGTGCTGAAGGCTTGTCCCCTGCTCTCTATCAAGGCACCTAAGACGACAAAAAACTCAATGATTAAGAGCAAGATAGAAATAAAAAGAAGCCAACGCCCCTTTTCGGCCAACTGCTCAATCCGGCGCAAACCCAAAAGGAGCGAAAGTTCTTCTGCGTTGAATTTTTTCTCATGGTCTGCAAACAAGGGAGAAATATAAGTATCCCTAACTGGTGCACTGCTCTGGAGGTACCAAAAAAGGCCGAACAGGCATAGCAGCAAAAAAAAGATGAGAGTATAAAGCATCAGTGGCATGGATGCCTCCTTAAAAAAGTTTAGTGGCTGGACTGCCTCCCACTGGAATCCGAACGCCCCCACCCTTAAAAGCTACAATAGACGTTCAATCAATTTATGACCATCCTGCTCTAGGGGGCGCGTCGTCCTCCTCTCGCTTTTCGGGTTTACGGACAACGCGGATTTTGTAGCCGGCACGGCGAAATTGCTCTTCCACAAAGCTGGCCGAAAGGTTACTGTTTGTAGCAAAATACCACGTCGTGCCAAAGCGGCCTATGGGATGGAGATGCTCCTGCCAAATTTTAAGCTCTGGCGGCAGCATTGAAAAGTCAAAACCGTCGTCCCTTTCTTGCCGCTTTTGGCCACGATTTTTTAAGATCCCCTCCAGGTAGCGGATGTCGCCGTCTTTGCCACGGCTGATGGCGATCTTCACTGCTTCACCCACCTCGAGTGTGCCGTATTTTTCCAGCATTTCTTGGACTAACTGTTCTCGAAAATCTCCCCGTTTGCGATCACGGCCAAAAAACTCGTTGAGCAACGACAACACATCGGGGTTGTTGTTGTGGGTGGTCTGCGTGAGTTTATTGATGTGGATGCTGATGTGGTTTGGGGTGTCTCTCTTAGCCCCCTGAGGGATATTATTTTCATCCCCAGGGGGCTCTTTGTCTCTCCCTCTGGGGGATAGCAAGCTCTCCCGGTGTTTTTCGATATCCACCCTGCTCCCGGGATAGCTGAAGCGAAAATAATAATGGGTTGGGGTTCGACCAGTGCCGGGAACAATGTGCAAGAGCCCTTCGCGCACTAGCTCTTTTTTGGCCTCCTGTAGCGATTTTTTTGTCTTGAAGCCAGTAAGCCGGAGCAGCACTTCAGTCCCCGGCCAAACCGGCTTAAACGCTAAGTTACTGAATTTGCACAGGACCGGGTATAATGCCTTGGCAGCAGGGCTAAGGCGCGCCCAGACGCCGCTGTCCAAAATATCGGACATCATGACTAAGTAGGTGTTATTCGTCTCCATGCCACCTCGCTTAAAAATAGTCATTTTTTTGTTGACAAGCTGTTGGCGATGGATTATGTCTCATTATCCAACAAGCTCCCTTTGGACGGGCATGGCAACATGCCCTTTTTTATTGCCAAAGGCAGAGATGCCAACAAATGGGCAGGGGCTAGCAACCAGCACAACCACCCAGCATCGGTTTATACACAACCACAAACACAGTTAGAGAACACAGAACAAAAATAAAACTATCCTGTGCCCCCTGTGGTCTCCAACGCTCGGGCGCATGCAGCAAGCCATTCAGGCATGGGCATTCCCCTCGCCACCTGGCAGCGTCTCTGGTCTTATTTTGAAAACGCGGGTTGTTTGTGTTTTTATCTATTCAAGAATCCAACAAGCCCTTGTTTTCAGGCTAACAATGTGACATAATACAGGACTGTCAAGAAAAATATTTCCGGATCAACTCCATGACCTTTTTCTCAAGAATCTGGAGTTTTTCCGGCGAGGCGTCTGCGCGGAAGCGGAACTCCAAGAAGCATTGGCCTGCATGGCAGCCGCTTTTGGCGGTTATTTCGATGGGTGCGGTTTGCGGGGGACGTGCTTTATGGCTTTGGTTGAAATTCTTGGCTTGCGCCACGGTGCGCAGCGAACCAGAACGGAATGCTGCCAAGAATGCCTCCCCTACCCCATTTTTTACTGCCTGGGCGTATTGGATAAAAAGGTTTTTAGAGTCAATCCCGGCCTGCAAGCCCTGGGTGGCCCACTCTGCGGGTAGATCGGCCACCGATACAATTTCGTTGATGTAATTGCGCGATTTTCCCGTGATGCGTGCCAGGTCGCTGTCGGTATAACCAAATTCTTCCTTAAGCTTGCGTAGGGCTCGCGCTTCGTCCACGGGATTGAGGTTTTCCCGCTGCAGGTTTTCGATCACCGCAAGGCGGTAGCTATCTTTGGAATTTTTCCGCAGGATGCGGCACTCAATTTCTTGCCAACCGTTTAGCAGTGCGGCACGGTAACGCCGCTCACCAGCAATAATCTTGTATTTTCCCGCTTCTTTAGTTACCAGGATGGGCTGCATGAGGCCTTCACTCGCCAGCGAGGCAGCCAGGCTGCGGATGCTTTCCTCGTCGAATTGCGTGCGGGGCTGGCTGGTGGCCGGGACAATATCCTTCAGGGCGATTTTGCGAACAATGCCCTCAATGTCCTGCTCGAGGATGTCTGCGGCCAGCGCGAGTTTTTTAGTTTTGGATGGCATGGAGGACTTCCTGCACGAAAGACTGGTATTCTTTAGCTTGTTTGATGCTAGGGCTGTAGTCAAAAAGGGATCGGCGGGACAGGTGGCTTTCGCCCACAGCGACTCCGGTGGAGATGGAGGACTGGAATACCGGAAAATAATTCTGGATGACTGGCAGGATGGTCTTGGTCAGGACGGTATTGCTTTTCAGCTGTGTGATGAGGGCGCCCAAAATTTGGAGGTCGGGATTTATGCGCCGCTTCACGCCATCAATTGTGCCCTGCAAACCACGGATGCCGTCAATGCTGAATTTTTCCGCCTGCAGGGGGATAATAACATAGCCTGCCGCGCTCAACGCATTGATCGTAAAGATGGAAAGGCTGGGTGGGCAATCAATCACAATTGCGTCGTAGTCGTTTTTAATGGACTCCAGGGCATCTCGCAGCACATAGGGGGCATCGACGTTGAGTGAGCTAAGCTCCACTTCGGCGAGGTTAATCTTGGCCGGCATCAGGCTCAAATTAGGGTATTTCGTCTGGATAATGATCTCCTTGGCAGAAGAACGCTTCATGAACAGGTCAGCCACGCTCTTTTGCAGACTGTCTGGATCGACGAAAATGCCAGAGCTATTGGCCTGCGGATCCATGTCCACCAGGAGGGTCTTCATCCCTGCAAGCGCAAGGCCATGGGCGAGGTTGATTGAGGTAGTGGTTTTGCCTTCCCCGCCCTTTTGATTGGCGATGGCGATGATCTTGGCGGGCATCAAGCGCACCAGGCAGGAGTATTTTGGACTGTCAAGCGCATTCCGACTGTCGGACATCCGACACCATCTGCACCCAAAGACGACGACAGAGGACCAAATCCCTGTGCAACATGATTTTAGTTTTTAAGGCAGTGTTGTGCTTAAAAATTACCTAAGTGTCGGATGTCCGACACCGCGGTTGGTTATTGCTGGTGGTTTGTGGTAAGGTTGGCTATTATCAAGGATTGGTAACCTAAGGGTTGCCGCCCTATTTTAACATAAATGCAACCTCCTGGCCTGCCTGAGAACGTAAGCCGGTATTTATACCCTGAGTCTTTCCCTAAAACTAGTGTTTGCTCGGGTTAGAATCGCATAAGTCTTGACAGTGGATTAAAATCAATCCGATTACGCCGTGTGGTTGCAATACCGCAAGAAGGGTCTGTGGGGGCTGTGGGCTGAATATTGGGGGGCTAACGGCTGGCTCGTCGAGATTGCTTTCGCCGGCAAGGCGTTCCGGTTGGATGCTATGCCGGGCTATGCCGAAAAGATCCCGAATAGTTATTCACAGGTTATATCCTGGCGCGTGCCGGCTGGTTTAGAGCTCTCGCTTTATGCAGAACGGCCGGTGCCGCCAGAACTTGCAGAATCCTGGCGGTCGCTCTTTCACTACGAATCAGCAAAATGGGATGCGCGGCCAACTTTTTTCCCCGCGCCGTTACCGCTTTCTTCTTGGAGCAAGGAGCTCGCCGCGCGCATCTTTTCTCCCTCGGGGGTGATCCTTTTTAACGGTTCCCCGGGGACGGGCAAACGCACTCTTCTTTACTATCTTGCATTGCTTCACTGCCGCTGCCTTCCAGACCTGGTTTGGGGGGATGATAATTTCTGGCATGATGGCGCGCGCCAGGTCTGGATTGTTCCGGAGTTGGCGGTTTTGGAGCCGGAGGAACAGCATGCCATCTTTACCAGTGTGGCAGCGGGGGCAAAGTTATGGGCGGCCAGTGCCTATGATTTGGGCGTGCTGCATGCACGGGGCATCCTTAAGGAGAATTTGCTGGAGCTGGTCTTGCCTGCCCGTGTGCATTTGCCAGTGGTGGCAGGCAGATCTAAAGAGGAGATAGAAGGTTTAGCCGAATTTTGGCGGTCTTTTTATGGCGAGGTGGCAGCAGCAGGGGCTAATTTGGAGTTCCTCAAAAGGCGTGCGATCTTTGGCGCGCAATTACCGGTAGGAGAAATCCTAGAAGAGGGTAGGGGGCTGCGTGGCATCGTGGCAGAGCTAGAAAAGGAGGCCATTCGGCAAGCGTACGCCAGGGTAGGGCGATCGCAACATCGTATCGCCCGGCTGCTTAAAGTCTCCCGTGGCTCTTTGCAGCATAAGCTGCGCAAATACAGGATGGAAAGGATCGTGGAGGGGGAATAGCATGCGGGCAGACGACTATGTGGAACACTATACCCCTGCAGGCTATTTGCTGCGCGTAAACATGCGCAACGGCACCTTCCTTGCATTGCGTGACGGCAAACTGCAGTCCTGGTGGCATGCCGGCATTGAGGCCCAGATCCACCCACTGCTCCATGTGGTTTTTCTTGGCGAAAAGTTCCGCGTCCAGATCCGCGCGGATTCCCCCCTTATTTTTTTCCCCATGGAAAGTGGCTTCGTTAAAATCCCGTTTGAATATGGGGACGAAGAGACCACCCGCTACATGCGCATCCCACAAGAGTACCACGGCTTAGACCTGTTGCCCGGATTCGCATTCCATTTTGCGGGGTATTGGCCTAACGTTTTGCCCGCAGTGGGCGATGGCCGGCGCTATTTCATCACCGACCAAGGCATGCCGCGGCAGAACATCCTTAGGATCAAGCATAAGTATCCGCGCTCGCGGTTGATTGTGTTCAAGCCGGAGGAATTCATGAAAGTGCGCTCCGAGCGGGAAAAAGTGGAAGAGCAGGGTCGCTCGCGCGCAGTGGACTTGGTCAAGGATCTGCCCGACGAGGCCATCGCGCAGAATCCAGTGTTTGCCGCGCGGTATTTTTTGCGCCTGCTCGACTGGCGGCGCATGTACACCATCCCGATGTTTGCACGGCTGAAACCCTCAGAAGTCGAGATGATCCTCTCCTTTCTCGAAAAAATGTACAAAGCGGCGCCCATGAGCGGTGAGCTTAAGCCACACACTGAAGACTTGGCGAGGCTGATTAACTATTATGACGGTGTCGCTGCAATCCTCTCCTCCGATTTTAACCGCGTAAAGATGTGGCAGAAAAAGCAGCAAAGCTACGTACGCGTGGTCATCGCCAACCTCATTGCCACCTGTGAATTCCAACGGAAATTTGCCCTTTTGGAAAAAAATTTGGCTTTTGCCAACTTTTTGCGCGACATCCTACAAATCCTGAAGGCCTCAGCGGAAAAAGAGAAGGCAGAGGAAATAGCAAAAAAGGCATAAAACATAGGCAAAAAGCACATAAAATATACAAATTTTGTTGACAAAACCAAGGCTCTCTGTAGCTTGTTTTTAATCATGTCCTTCTTGCGTGCCATTATACCTATCCTGTGGCTCTCAATGGCTGGTGCGGTCATGGCCTCCCCTGATCGCCTTTTCGGCACGGATCCAAAACCCCAAAACAAAATTTTGTCCCAAGTCCCCCCAAAAGCCGGTTTCCTGGCAAGCTTGGGCAGAGTAGCAAAGGAGCTGCAACTGGTGGTCGTGGCACAGCTGCACCAAAAAAGTGTGCTTTCAGCCAAAACCCATAGCCACCAAAAGGGCCTTCAGCCAAAAAGCCGCTTTGGATCTCCACGCAAATCTTGGTTTAGGGTAGGGCACAAAGGCTGGGATGGTGGTGCGCCGCAACATGGTGCTATGGTAGAACCCCCGTCCGCAGGTGCTGGTGGTTTGGCTGGCGGCTGGGTTTGGCAGCCATGCCGGATCTGCCCGCATGCGGCGGCTTGTAAAAAAGCTTGTAAAAAGGCTATGTCCGTTGCTGGTCTGCTACCTGCCATTGGTCCCGGTATGCCCAGCGCACCAAAGGTGTTTCTCAACTCTAAGGATCCACAATCTGGGCCCTGTGTAGGCAATCCCATTGCCGTGGGACTTCCTGACTGTGGCCGCTCTGGCGTAGGGTTGGTTCATAAAATAATGCTGCTCATGGCCGATCGTCACACCGCAATAGTACAATCACAAAGAATCCATAACGACCGTGTAGCCCTCCAAAGCGCGGCACATACCCGCGATGGCAGTTACCCACTTGAGGCGATTTCCGGTAATTTTAGCTCGGCCACAGCCAGTGCTTTAGGCACCCAGCGATCGGTGGCTTTAGGAAGGAACCATAGAGATGGGGTAGGGTGTATGACACAAGCCCAAGCCTCGTATTTGTGCCCTTGTCGAGTTTTTCACATTTTACACACAGCTCCACCACCGCAGCAGGTGTAAAAACGCATAACCTTTGCAGGGTGCAGAGTTCTAGGTAAAAAGCCCTAAAGGCCATTTCCCTAAAAAATTTGCAAAAAAACTGAAAAAATTCTGCGATTTTTTGGTATTTAATATATAGAGGGACGATGAAAACCAAAAACCTGCATACCACCAGTGTCAGCCTGCCGGAAAACGTCGCAGAGCATTGGCAAAAACACCAACGTGAGATCATGCGCTTCGCCGCGCGCTTTTTGCGTCTCAAAATGCGCAACCCCATCCGCCGCGGCGTCACCCGCTCCTACAACGACGCCGAAGGACCTTACCGCATCGTCACCACTCGGTTTACGCCAGAAGAGCACGATGCACTGCTTTGTGTCGCCTCGGCGCTGCGGGTGAGTGTCTCGTCGTTGGTTTATGGGCTCATCCTTTTGTGGCTAAAACCCGCGCGGCGGGCGCTGAGACGCTTTTTTGCGATTAACTATTACCAAGAAGCCTCGCGGTGGGACCCTGTGGCGGGGTATTTAATAGAAAAACTCTTCTTCTGGCACTGGCGCGAGGGCGAAAAGCCCCCTTGGCAGGATATCCCCGAGGATTTGCACGAATACATGCCTTTTGCAGGTTAGTCTGAAACTGCATCGCAGGCTGAGGGCAGGGGGTAGTTATCGGGTTTTTGCAGCGCATTGCCTGCGTAGCGCAAGTCGACTGTGCCTCTGAATAACTATCGCTTGGGTGCTTATGCCAATGGCGGCAGGCTTTTAGTCGACCGGACAAATAGCGGGCGGCAATTGGCCTATGCAGCAGTGGGCGCGCGAGCTGCGCTTTGTGGCCATTGATCTGGAAACCACGGGACTCAATCCATACCGGCACGAGATTGTCGAGATTGGAGCGGTGGCGTTCAGCTTAACAGGATTGGGGAATGAATTTTCTGTTTTGGTGCGCCCTGAAAATAAAATGGACCCACGCGCCCGCGCAGTGCACCAGATCTCAAGCGAAGAACTCGCCTCGAAAGCAGTTTCACTGGAGGAGGGGATCCATAGCTTTGTGCAATTCATGGGAGAGGGTACTTGGGTTTTCCACAATGCGCC
>JANWWX010000070.1 GCA_025057195.1 Leptospiraceae bacterium
TTCCGCGATCTTTTTCTCAAAGGGCTCATCTACAAGGGGAAAAAGCCTGTTTATTGGGATATTGCCACCGCAAGCGCGCACGCCGAGGCAGAAATAGAATACCAAGAACATGAATCTGATGCCATTTATGTGAAATTTCCAGTCACAAACCGGCCTGATTGCTATGTTGTGATCTGGACGACCACACCGTGGACACTGCCGGCCAATTTGGGGGTATGTTTCAACGAAAAGATCACTTACGCTGCAGTCAAAACAACAGCAGGCGAGCTGATTGTTGCCGAAAAACTGGTGCCGGCGGTGTTGGCCAGCGCAGGGCTTGAAAACCAGGGCATGCGGCTACTGGGTGTGGAGGAAATCTACCAGCTGAGAGTGCGCCATCCGTTTTTGGAGCGCGAATCGAAAGTCCTTTTTGGCAGCCACGTTACCGAAGATGCTGGCACAGGGATTGTGCACACAGCACCAGGCCACGGCCAGGATGACTACAACATCGGTTTGCAATATGGCTTGGAGGTGCTATCCCCCGTCGATGACCATGGCCGCTATACGCAAGAATTTCCGGAAATGCAGGGTAAAACAGTCTTTGAGGCCAACCCATTGATTATTGAAAAACTGCGCATGAGTGGGCTACTTTTGGCGCAAGAGAAAATCCGCCACCAATATCCCTACTCCTGGCGCTCGCACAAGCCACTCATCATGCGCGCCACGCCACAGTGGTTTTTGAAAATCGAGCCGTTGCGCCAACAGGCTTTAGAGCAAATCCCCAGCATCCAGTGGATTCCAGATTGGGGAGAAAGCCGCTTTGTCGCCGCCATCCGTTCGCGTCCTGACTGGTGTCTATCGCGGCAGCGCTTTTGGGGAGTGCCGATCCCGGCTTTTAATTGCACCGCATGCGGCGCCGTATATATGAACGAGCCATCGCTCAACTATATCATCGCGCTGGTGGAAAAGCATGGCATCGAAGTCTGGTTTGAAAAGCCAGCGGCGGAGTTGTTGCCAGCCAATGCACGCTGCAGCTGTGGCAACACCGAATTCACTAAAGAAAACAACATCCTGGATGTTTGGTTTGACAGTGGTGTCAGTTGGTATGCGGTGCTCAAAGAGAATGCACAGCTCCGCTACCCGGCAGACATCTACCTTGAGGGTTCAGACCAGCACCGGGGGTGGTTCCAGTCTTCGCTGTGGCCGGCACTGGCGTTGACGGGGATTGCTCCCTATAAAAAAGTCGTGACCCATGGCTACGTGCTCGACCAAGAGGGCCGGGCGATGTCCAAGTCGCTCGGCAATGGGCTCAGCCCGCGTGAGGATGTAATCCAAAAATATGGCAGCGACGTGTTGCGGCTGTGGGTGGCGAGCGAAGATTTCCGCACGGATAACCGTATCGGCCGTGAGATGCTGGCACAGCTGGCGGAGGCATACCGCAAGATCCGCAATACACTGCGCTACCTTTTGGGCAATTTGCACGACGGCAGGGCGGCGGCGAATTTGCAGGATGCCGACATCACCCAAAAGCTCGACCGTTGGGTTTTGGCAGAAGCTGCCGAACTCGTACGCCAAGTCACTGTGGCATATGAAAAAGCAGAATTCCACTTGGTGTACCACCGGATTTTGCAATTTTGCACGGTAACACTTTCCAATCTTTATCTCGATATGGTGCGCGACTCGCTCTACTGCGATGCACCGCAGGATCCGAAGCGCCGCTCGACGTTGCGCGCATTTGCCATTTTAACCGAGACGCTCTTAACGTTGCTGGCACCCATTTTGAGTTTTACTGCTGAGGAGGCGCAGCGCATCTTGACCCCGCAGCAGAGCGTTTTTGAAAACCCGTGGCCTAATCTCGAGCGCTTTGCGGATGGGGCTTTGCTTTCTGAATTTGAAAACTACAAAAAAATCCGCGCTGAAGTCTATGCCCGAATCGAACCGCTGCGCCAGAAAGGAGAGATCGGCAGCGATGGGGAAGTAGAAGTGGAAATTCCGCACAAAATTGAGGACATCGAGACACTGCAGCGCTTTTTGGGAGTGGCGGAGCTCAAAACGGATGCTTCAGAGCTGAAGGTACGCAAGAGTGGACATCCCAAATGCCCGCGCTGTTGGATGCACCGCCCGTTGAGCGATCGCGGCCTATGTGCGCGCTGCACGGAAGTGGTCTTTGCTAGCCAAGTGGCTTAGCTTGTGCGCAGGTTGCGGAAGTTGAGCTCCAAATAGTCGTGGCTCTGCGTGTGTTCAATGCGCAGCCGCTGCGGGAAGCTACGCTGGCGGAAAAAATTGCTCAGTTCAAAAACTAGAATTTCCCCAGAAATCCGGTTATGGTAAAAAATTTTCCAGAGCACAGCCTCCCGAAAAAAGAGTGCGGCAGAATACGCTTCGCTGTCAAGCCGTGCAAAAATTTCTCCTGCGGGATTGCGTTGCAAGACTACACCCGGCGCCAATATTTCGTTGGGGATCTGGCCGCGCAGTAGCGGCTCAAAAAAGCGCACTGGATACGCCCGGCCGAAAAGTTCAACCCATTGGTACTGTGCGCGGGGCACCACTTCGGTACGGTTGCGCGCATGGTCTTTCAGCTTGACCTCTTTTTCCTCCATGCTGAGCGTCAAAAGCGGGGAAAGAAAGATGGCATCGCTCAGCCGGATTGCGAGGCTCTGCGCTGAGGCATCGAGACTGCCTTCATAATAGAGTTCTTGGTCGCTGACTTTGCCTTTGAGCGTGAACGCCACCTGCAGCCTGTGATACGGCGGGTATTTGCTTTTCAAGTCAGCAGCAAATTTTTCGCGCTCGGCCTTATTTAGCTCCGCAGTGTTAGTTTCCTTGTCCGGTGCGCGTTGTTGGGTTTTGGTGGTGCAGGCAAAGAATGCGACAAAGCACCACGCTGCCAAGACCCAGCGCATCAGCTATAGTGGCTGAGTTCACGGAACATGAATTCCGCACACGCCGTCGATTCCGCCAAGAGTTTTTGCAAATTGTCGAGTTCCTTCTCGGTGGGGGCGCTGAAGGGCAACGAAAGTTGGCGCTCAGCCAGCCATTGGCGCAATGTTTTTTCGCCAGCATCTTTTTTCATATCGGCAATGACCTCAAGCACATGCTCGTGCGCCAATTTGCGGAAGGTGGCATCTTCCGCGCAAAGCTGGATTGCCCGCCAAATTTCCTCTTCGCGCTCCTTGTCCATGAGCGCGTCTAGAATGTCTGGCTTTTGTGCGATCGCAATTTCAAAAATCCTGCCTGCAAATTCGCTGAAAAGGGGTTGGTTAGCCTTGTTGTTCACAAAATCGGTGGCAATTTTAACGGCGCTATCCATAAACGGCACCAGGAATTCCTTGATCTGCTTTTCCAGGCCAAACGCCGCCATCGCCCCCGCAAACGGGTTGAATTTTTTGTTAAAGCCGACAATGGCGTCATGGATGACATTGACAAAGAGCTCTTTGATCGCCTTTTGGTTCATGATGTTGTGCACTGTTTCGGGCGGTAGATCAACGGGGCGCTCAACGACCTTTTTCCAAGCATCGAGGCTCTTGCGCTCAAAAATGTCTTTAATCGCACGGCCGTTGCGCACGATGATCGCCTGCGAGCGCGGGCGGATGTCCTTGGCAATCGCCTCCAACGCCGCACGCCACTCTTTTTCCCCGTTGCGCTCGGGGGATATTTCTGAGGCGATGTCGAGCCACTCGCGGATCGGTTTATCCAAAATTTCGTTGTGCAGTTTCTCTAAGGTCTCAAGGCCTGCCTTGCGGAATTCAGGGCTGAGCGCGCGCTTCTTATACGCCTCGTAAAATTCGTTGAAGTTGTTGTATTTCATCGCTTCTCTCCGTTGGATGGTTTGGGTGGTTTATTCTCTGCCTCCAGCAGTTGGATCTGGCGGTTGATGTAGTCCATGTCCAGTGGTTCTGACGCGTGTTTGATGTCGTTGCGCGTCTTAAGATAGAAATCGAGCGCACTGCTGCGGTTGTTGAGCCGAAAATGCACCTCTGCCAGGTGGAAATAGATCACTGGGTCGATGCGGTTTTTTTTCTGGGCATAAGAAAAAGCGACGTTGAGTTGTTCCAGCGCGTCGCGGTAGTTGCCCTGCTTAAAGAGGATCCAACCAAAGGTGTCGAGGTAGGCCTCGTTTTCGGGGTCGTCCTCCAGCGCCCGCAGCACCAGTGCGTTGGCCTCCTCCAGTTTTATGTTGCGCAGGGAATACATATAGCTCAGATAATTGAGATAAACGGAGTTATAGGGATCTAAGTCGATCGCGCGTTTGAGGTATTTTTCCGCTGTGGGAAAATCTTGGGTCTTTTCTGTGGCCACGCCGCAGTAAAAGTAGTAACTGGCTGGTGCCGGTTTTTCTGGATTTCTTTGTTCAGAAAGCGAAATCGCCTTTGTGAAAAATTCGGCAGCCCGCTTGTGTTCAGCTGGATTTTTTTCGCCATTCTGGTGTGCGATCATTCCTTTAACAAACCAAGCGGGGGGCTGCTCCGGTGCCAGCGCAATCGCCTTATCCGCATTTTTTTCAGCCTCATCAAATCTGCTTTTGGCAGAGGCTTGTGCCCATGCCTGGCTGACGCGGATCTGGTAAAGTTGGTGACCAGTATTAATTAGTTTTTGTTTGAGATGGGCTTTTTGCTGCGGCTCGGTTGCGGGATTTTTGGCTATCACAGCATACCATTCCCTCAGCCGTGCGATGGTCTGGGCAGCAAGCTCGTACCAAGTGACGGCTGCTGAATGCTCATTATTTGCTTCCAGCGTCGCAGCATGCGTGGTATAAAGCTCAGCAAAGTCCTGCGCTAACTGCTCTAATTCTGGAGTCAGCGTGGCATCCGGAGGAGTTGCAGGGCTATAAAATTTTTCTCGAAATTGTATCTGCGCTGCCTGGGTGTTGAGATAGTCGAGTGTGATGTGCGCAAACTCGCGTGCCATGTCATTGGCGCCCAGCCTCTGGGCAATCACCGCGACGGCAAAGGCCTCGTTGCGCGCCTCGGTCTGCATGCCGCGTTTTTGGTAAATACGGTAGCGACCCAGCCTGGCGCTCAGGCGGTTCTGGTTGGACTGCAAAACAGCATCGTATGCTTTGAGTGCTTCATCGTCTTTGCCCTGAAGTTGCTGTTCGACACCCGCTAAGATGCCAGGCTTGCCGCTCTTGCGCAATTTGCGGTAATGCTGTACTGCTGTGAGCGCACCGGGATCGTTCAGGATAAAGCGGGTCTCCGCCAATGACTCCCAAGCCTGCACAAAATCTGGCTGCAAGGAGAGCAAGCGCTCATGCGTGGCTGCCGATTTGCGGAATTGGCCCGTGATCTTTTCCAGTTCGCCAACAATCATCAGGTAGCGGACATTGTCGCTGTCGAGCTCGTGCAGCTTGCGGAAATAGTAAAGCGACCGCTGGTAGTTATCCTGCTGGTAATAGTAGTTCCCCAAAAAATAAAGCGCCTGTGCCAAAAGCTCAGGATTGTTGGTTCCTTTTTGCACAGCCACGATCAGGCGTTTATATTGCGTCGCGGCGTTGCGGCCGTCGTTTTGCTGCTGGTAAACATACGCCAAGGTATGGAGCGCCCTTTCGTTGAGCGGATCTTTTTGCAGCAGTTGTTCCAGCACCCTCACTGCGTCATTGTACTTGCTTTGTTTGATATAAACCTCTGATAAAAGTTGTAGCGAGTAAAGTCCCTCGGGATCTGCCTTGATTGCTCGTTCAAGATATAATGCCGCACTCTGGGTGTCGCCGTTGCCGAGGGCAATCCGCGCTAAATAACGCAGCGCCACTTCATTTTCGCCCTTGAGTTTGAGGTACTCTTCAAAAGCACGCGCTGCCACTTCCGGTTTGTCATTAAAGTAGGCATTAAATGCTTGGTGCAATTTGACCGCCGCGGCTTTTTCCTCCTTGCTGGTTAACGCCCAGATCCCTGTGGTCAGGATTGGGCACAGTGGCAGCAGGGATAAGAGCAGGGCGCGCATCATGGGTTTGCTTTGCGGACGCATCGCACCGACAAGCGTTTTATGTATAAAGCGGAACAATCAGCACCAGAATTCGTGCTGGAAGCAAGCGCAGAGACACCGCAGATAAAAATAAAAACACCTTTGTACACGCCTGTCCTTCCTGTGCCTCCTTTTTTGGTTTTTAAATAACACGTTCGCTTTACGCACAAAAGTTAGTCCCCCGAAGTTCTCGCCTATGATTGTGGATATCAGTGCGCTGCCCTCCCATAGACCAGAAAGTAGATCGGTGCCCCCTCGGCGCGGTGCAGGGTTTCAAAATAGCTCTGCGGGCGGTTGGGGATACTCCCGCTTGCATGCCACGGTGCCACACGATTGTGCCATTGGGGGTGTTTTTCCAAAACCTGCATGGCCTCCCGCATGTAGGCATAATCATCAGTGGCAAACTCGAGCACAGCGCCCGGGGTGGTGATGTTCGCCAGTGTTTCGGCCAGCGCAGTGGAAAAAAAACGGTGCTTGTGGTGGCGTGCCTTGGGCCACGGATCCGGAAAATTGATCACAACCCGATCGAATTGCTGCGGCGCGAAAACGCCTTCAAAAAACCATGCGATATCCAAAAGCAGGTAGCGGATATTGGTAATTTGTTCTTGCTTTTGCTTGCGTGTAGAGGTGAGGATACGATCCAATTTTTTTTCAACCGCCAGAAAAAAATTGGCGGGTTCCCGCTGGGCCATTTTGCGCGTGAACTCGCCCCAACCCGAACCGAGTTCAAGCACATACTT
>JANWWX010000071.1 GCA_025057195.1 Leptospiraceae bacterium
AGCGTGTTTTTGAAATTTTCCCTTTTTGCATATTAAAGCCCGTTATAATGATCAAAATGGAAGTGGCTAAACACCAATGTATCAATGTTGAAGGGGTGCTTAATGAGCAATTCCTTAAATGCTCTGCCCGGATCGGATTTTGAACCACCGTCATAGGCGATCTTTGCCCCCGTAGAGCTCAAAAGGCATGCTGCCTGGCCGTGCTCAACGTCCACAAAATAAAGTCGCAACATTGCACAGATCTTGCTGTGCTTTGAATCACTTGGGTCAAAAAGTCGTAGGCTGCTACTCCGTGACTTTTTTATAATCTATGGTAATTTGTGCACTCTCTATGGCAAAAATATGGCCAACACGTTGGCGCATGTCATCGGTTACAATGTTTATCTCCAAAAAATCATTTACCCAGCAGAGAGGCTGGTGATTTTCTTGTGTGCCATCAGCAATGCTAGTCCAAAAAAAATATTTTCCAACATGCAATA
The DNA here is from genome assembly GCA_025057195.1 of Leptospiraceae bacterium. Classification (GTDB taxonomy): domain Bacteria; phylum Spirochaetota; class Leptospiria; order Turneriellales; family Turneriellaceae; genus JANWWX01. The sequence goes on from JANWWX010000071.1 coordinate 480, forward strand.
ATGGCAGACAGAAACGAAAAAGAATTTTCATAAAACCAGGACTAATTGAGCCCAAATTAGGTCCATAGGCTGCATTATTCACTGCAATCACCGTCCTTCCATTGAAATCATGCAGGTTCATCCCTATTAAAAAATTATAGATTGGTTCATGTATTTTAACAAAAACATGAAAGCAAAGCTCTTCTTTTCCAGCAAATTGCAAACTACCATTAGGTGAAAAAAAATGTATTTCTGTAATGGTTGCAATACCTAAAGAAAAATTGTCAAACTGTTTGGGGTCTATCACAATCGCTTTTTGGAGTCTAGTTTGGCTTGGTATCGGTTGTGGTTTTACCTGTGGCGCATAGTCTTGTGTCTTGGCAAAAGAACCGCTGTGCATGAACATTACATATTGCCCAGTGACGTCTTTAGTCTTGCCATCTGATTTTAATTCGCCACGATCAAGCCAAACGCATCGTGAGGTGACTGATTGGAGCTGATTTATATCGTGGGAGACCAAAAGAAGTGTCTTGTTTTGCGCTCTAAAGTCTTCAATCTTCCTAAAGCTCTTTAATTGAAACCTAACATCCCCCACCGCCAATGCTTCGTCAACAATGAGGATGTCGGGTTCGACGTTGATGGCGCAGGCGAAGGCGAGGCGGACGAACATGCCGCTCGAGTAGGTTTTGACAGGTTGGTAAACAAAGTCGCCGATGTCGGCGAAGCTCAAGATGTCGTCCAGGCGGCGTTCCATTTCTTCGCGGCTGATGCCGTTGATGCTGCCGTAAAAAAAGACATTTTCGATTCCGGTCATTTCGGGGTTGAAGCCGGTGCCGAGCTCCAGAAGCGACGAGATGCGGCCGTTGACTTCGACACTGCCGCTGGTGGGGGTGAGCACGCCGGTGATGATTTTCAAAAGTGTGGATTTGCCGCTGCCGTTTTGGCCGATGATGCCGACGGCCTCGCCCTTTTTGACTTCAAAAGAAACGTCTTTGAGCGCATAAAAATCGGTGTGGTATTTTTTGCGTAAGGGATGGATCGCCTCGAGCAGGCGGTCACGGTTGCTGCGGTAGAGCGGATAGACCTTGGAGACGTTGTTGACGCGGATGGCGATGTCACTCATGGCTACAACACATCCGCAAAATGCGGGCGTAGGCGTTTGAAAAAATAGGCACCGGCGAGGAAAATAACACAAGCCACTGGCCAGAAATAAAACGTTGTTTCCACCTCCCAAAACCACTTGCGGTGGATGAGCGCGTAACGATATCCCTCCGTGATATAGTAAAGTGGGTTGAAGTTGAGCAGCAATTGCCATTTTTCAGGCAGCATCTTGGCCGACCAAAAAACTGGCGTGGCCCAAAAGGCGAACTGCACCAAAACGCCGATGGCTTGGCCCAAGTCGCGGATGAAGACATTGACCGCAGAGGAAAACCAGGTGGCACCAAGAATAAGGAAGATCGCCGCAAAAAGATAATACGGCAACTGCAGGGCATGCCAAGTGGGTGGGTAGCCATAGGCAGTGAGCATGATAAAAAGCAGCAATAGCAAAAAAATGTGGATGATGAGCGCGGTCAGGATTTTTGCCACGGGTAGAATCGAAACAGGAAAAACGATTTTCTGCACCAAATAGGCGTTATCGCGGATGGCTGTGGTTCCTGAGACGAGGCATTCCGACAGAAAAAGCCATGGGAAATACCCAGCCAAAAGCCAAACGATAAAGGGTAGATCGCCTGCCGGCTGGCTGCGAAAACCCACACCAAAAATAATCCATAAAAGCAGGACAGTTACTGCCGGTTGGATGAAAATCCACAGGAAGCCAAGGTACGAGCCAATGTAGCGTATCTTGAGGTCACGCCAGGCGAGCGCCCACAGCGTTTCACGGCGCGTGTAGAGAGTCTTTAGAAAAGACAGAAGTGCTTTCATGGTGTTAAAACCCGAAAGCGCAGGATACTTTCAGGGGCAAGGTCTTCCCCCTCTGGCCACGATAGCACCCCATGTTCATCCACACGCACCATGCGGAAATAACGCTCCTGGCGCAGCCGCCAACAAAAATCGCGGCTATAAATCAAAGGGGCAAGATCGAGCACCATCTCCTCGCCAGCGGTCGTGACTACTTTAAGGCGGAAGTCGGGAAGTGGTTTAGCTTCCCTTAGGTACACTTCTTGTTCAACCGGTGAGTTCATGCCATTATTTATTATGTATGATCGCCCAAATACATGTAGATCGAAATGCCAAAGAAGTAGGCAATGCGAGGCATCAGTACTGGCGGTGGCTAGTAAAAACCATGCCCCGCTTTGCGAGTTGCCGCTGCTCCATTTCAACTTCGCGTTTCAGTTGCGCCACTGCCGCCTTGAGCTCATCATATTCCTGCATCTTGCGCTTGAGGTAGCGCATCGTCACCCGTGCTTTCTCCTCAATCCCGCTCGGCGTCAAAAGATAGAGATAGCCCCACTTGTTTTTGTTATTTTTGAAATTCTGCACCTTCACCCAGCCTTTTTCAATCAACGCCTTGAGGCAATAGTTGGCCTTGCCCAGGCTGATACCCAATGCGCGTGATAGCTCGCGCTGGCTGATGTGGGGATTTTCGGCAATGAGCTTAAAGAGCTTGTGCTGCAGCTCGTCAGTCAAATCGCACCGTCTGGGTTTATGTAGTGCGGGCATAGCTTCGCCCGGTCAGTCACAGACTGACTTTTGGCAATACCCGTGAACACAGAAGTGTTCAACGCATGAACACAGTGGGAAAGGCGCGTCTGGTGTAAACCAGATTGCAAGGTATAAAGCCGGGTCACTCTGGGTGCTACTTTCAGGGTGCACTGCTTTACGGCGCATCTGCCGGCAATAATTACTCCCATGCTGCAACAATTGGCGCGCGAGCTCGCCGAAGGAGCAATCACCGCACAAGGGCTCTTGTCATCGCTTTTGGAAAAAATCGATCGCCACGACGGCAAAATCCGAGCATTCCTTGCCGTAGAGCGCGAGGAAGCTATGGCGATGGCGCGCGCCTCCGATGCTCGCCGTGCTGCTGGAAAACCGCTTTCACCGTTCGATGGTATCCCCGTTGGGGTCAAAGACAACATCGTCACGCGCGGTCGGGTGACCGAGTGCGCCTCCAAGATCCTCAAGGGCTATGTCTCTCCTTTTACAGCCACAGCCATCGAAAGGTTGCACGCCAAGGGCTTTGTCACTATCGGCCGGCTCAACATGGACGAATTCGCCATGGGCTCCTCCACTGAAAACTCCGCGTTCCAAATCACGCGCAACCCCTTTGATTTGGAGCGTGCACCGGGTGGATCCTCTGGTGGCTCGGCGGCAGCGGTCGCGGCTGGCTTCCTGCCTGCGGCGCTGGGCTCTGACACTGGTGGCTCAATCCGCCAGCCGGCGGCATTCTGCGGCCTGGTGGGTCTGAAGCCGACTTATGGCACCGTCTCGCGCTATGGTTTGGTGGCATTTGCCTCAAGCCTCGACCAAATTGGGCCTTTAACACACACGGTGGACGACGCTGCGATTCTTTATGACACCATCAAAGGACATGACCCGCGCGATTCGACGACAGTGCTGGATTCACGTTACCGCAAATGGGAGGGCAATGTCGCTGAGGTCCGATTAGGTTATGATCCGGCGTTGCTTGAGGGCATTGCCCCCGAAGTGCGCCAAGCATTTGACCGCACGCTGGCATTCCTCAAAAGCCAAGTCAAAAGCATCGAGCAAGTCGCACTGCCACACCAGAAGTATGGTATTCCGGTCTATTATATCACTGCCACGAGTGAGGCCTCGGCCAACCTGGCGCGTTTCGACGGCATCCGCTATGGTTATCGCAGTACAGAGGCGAAAACACTCTCGGAAGTCTATGAAAAGTCGCGCACCGAGGGTTTTGGCACCGAGGTCAAGCGGCGCATCCTGCTCGGCACGTACGCACTTTCCAGCGGTTATTACGAAGCATACTATGGTAAAGCACAGGCTGTGCGTGCGCTCATCCAACGCGATTACCTAAATGCTTTCCAAAAGGTGGACGCCCTGCTATTACCCACCACACCCACACCGGCATTCCGCCTTGGCGAAAAGACAGCGGATCCAGTCGCGATGTACCTTTCGGATGTGCTCACTGTGGGGGCAAGCCTTGCCGGTGTGCCGGCTTTGGCTGTACCTGCACCGTCGGAAGGCTTACCGGTGGGTGTGCAGCTTGTGGGACCGTTTTTTTCGGAAGAATTGCTTTTTGCACTTGGCCGCCTGATCGAAAAAGAATTTCCCCAGAAAAAAGCGGTGCTATAGATTGCTGGCGGCAGCATGGTCACCACGATCGATTGCCACTATCTCAAACCGCAGCTTGCGGCTGCCTATCTCCTGCATTGCGGACCCAAAGCCTGCTTTATTGATAACAATACCAGCCGGGCATTGCCCTACCTACTTGCTGCACTCAAGCAAGCAGGCTATACTCCCGATGCGGTGGAGTACATTATCATCACGCATGTGCACCTTGATCACGCAGGCTGCACAGGCGCACTTTTGCAACATTGCCCCCAGGCAAAAGTTGTCGCACACCCGCGTGCGGCACCGCACCTCATCAATCCCGAGCGCCTCATCCGCAGTGCCGAATCGGTCTATGGTCCAGAAGAATTCCGCCGGCTTTTTGGCGAGATTGTCCCTGTGCCCGAAGAAAAAATTATCATCCCGCAAGACGGGGACATCCTGCGTTGCGGGGACAACGAACTGCAGTTTATTTACACACGCGGGCATGCTAACCACCATTTTGCGATCTTGGACCGCACGACAAAAAGCGTTTTTACTGGCGATACCTTTGGCATTGCGTATCCGCAATTGCAACGTGGCAGCACGCCCTTTGTTTTTCCTAGCACGAGCCCAACCGATTTTGATGCGGCCGAAGCACTCCAAAGCTACCAAAAGATCCTAACCTGCGGTGCCCAGCGGGCATACCTCACCCACTTTGGTGTGCTGGAGGACATCCAACGAGCGTGTGCGATGCTGGTATCTTATACGGAATTTGCCGCAAAGCTATTGCAGCAATTGCTGCAAAGGACTAACTATTCCGGTGCCGAAAACTACCAATTTGCCCATACTTCTTGGAAAAATTTTTTTGCCGAAGAATTGGCTCGCCGCGGCATTGCCATAACACCAGAAATAGAGGAGTTGCTTGCCATGGACTGCGACCTCAACGCGCAGGGGCTAGTATTTGTTGCAGAACGGGCGCGGCGTAAAAAGGCACATGCGTGAACTCAAGATCTGCGAAGTGGCACCACGCGACGGCCTGCAATCTCTCGGCCGTGTGCTCAGCGTCGAAGAGCGGGTGGATTTTGTCAGCCGGCTTTATCGTGCAGGGCTTTTTAAGATTGAAGTCGGCGCGTTGGTCAATCCCAAGCTGGTGCCGGCAATGGCAGGTTCCGACGAGGTTTTCACCAAACTTTCAGCACTTTTCCCAGAAAACCAGAAAAATTTTTCTCTTTTAGTTCCAAACGCCAAAGGATTAGAAAAGGCTTTTGCCATTGGCTGCCAATCGGTGGCATTTTTCACGGCGACGTCGGAGACCTTCAATCAAAAAAACATCAACCGCACTGTGGCGGAGTCGATCGCAGAGCTGGGCCCGCTGATTGCCGCAGCCCGCGAAAAAGGCATGCTTGTCCGGCTTTATGTTTCCACTGTCTTTGACTGTGCCTATGAGGGCACCAAAAACCCCGAAAAGGAACTCGCGATTTTTTCGGAGCTTTTCGACAGCGTAGATGAAATCTCGCTGGGAGATACCACTGGCCGAGGCACGCCACAGCAGGTAGCGACCCTGATTGCGCATGGCATCCTCGACCGCTGGCGCGATAAAATTTGGTGGCATTTCCATGATACTTATGGCCACGCTGCCGATAACGTGCGCGTGGCGATGCGGGAGGGTTTCACACAATTTGACTCTTCGGCAGGCGGCATCGGCGGCTGCCCGTTCTCACCAGGCGCTAAAGGCAACATCGCCACCGAAAAAGTGCTATCTTTGGCACGCGAGGCAGGGCTTGCGCACAACATCCGGCTTGAGGGTGTGAGGTTACTTTAGTGGTCCGAGCTTCACATAGAACCCTGTGCTTTCGCATTAATGGGGTTGTGTTTTTTACAAATCGTTGTCGTGCTGAATCGGCCAGGGAAGGTGGCCGATGCCGTACGCATTTGAAGATATCAAAGATGCAGTGGTGATCGTGACAGGCTCAGGCCGCGGGATTGGCC
>JANWWX010000072.1 GCA_025057195.1 Leptospiraceae bacterium
GGGCCGATTGTCATCGATGCAGGGGCAAAAGTTGCCGCGCTGAGCTTTGTGCGTGGCCCGGCCTATATTGGCCCTGGCACGGTGTTGGACCAATGCCGTTTCTCACATAGCATTGCTGGCAGGCAGTGCCGGCTTGGTGGTGAAATCGCCAATTCGATCATCGGTGATTTCAGCAACAAACACCATGAAGGTTTTTTGGGCCACTCGCTTGTCGGTGATTGGGTCAACCTGGGGGCACTCACCACGACCTCCGATCTCAAAAATAATTACGGCGAGGTGCGGCTCCAATTTGCTGGTGCTATTTATCCCACTGGCACAGTCAAATTTGGGGCGGTGATCGGCGACTATGCCAAAACCGCAATCGGCACGTTACTCAACACGGGCTCGATCATCGGCTTCGGGGCAAACCTTTTCGGCGAAAGCCGTTGGGGTGGCCATGTACCCAACTTTGCCTGGGGTGGAAAAAGCCGCTACGAGCTCGAACACTTTTTGCGCGATGCCGCGCGCATGATGCAGCGCCGCAACCAAAGGCTGTCGCCGGCCTTGGTAGAGGCGATCACACTACTTTATCGGCAGTAACCCTGCTTTGCAGCCTGAATCGGAACGCAAAAAAGCCCTGTGCAGAAAAACATAACACCTCCAAGGCCAGGACTTTTGGTCTTCGGCGACGGCACATTCTGGCGCGGCAACCTTTTTGGCACGACCAACAAGAATGCGGCGCTCGGTGAGGCGGTGTTCCAAACAGCGATGTCGGGCTACCAAGAGGTGCTCACTGACCCCAGCTACCGGGGGCAAATTGTCTGTTTTACCTATCCCTCATTTGGCAATTATGGTACCAATCCCGAAGACATGGAGTCCGACCGGATCTGGCTTTCAGGAATTGTCGTGCGCGATCTGTGCCCGCTTTTGAGTAACTACCGCGCCACAAAGCCAGTGGCGGATTTTTTGGCCGATTATGGTGTTTTAGGCATTAGCGGCATCGACACACGGGCCGTCGTGCGCCGCATCCGTGAAGGGGGAGCACAAAATGTGGGTATTTTTGCCGCGGATGGCACACCCATTGCGGAATTAGCTAAAAAAGTCGCTGACCATCCGCCGATGGAAGGGTGCAATTTAGTCCACGATTTGGATCCCAGCGCCGCCAATGCCTTCGTCGCGCAGTACCTCGAGCAAAAAAAAATATCCCCTTCGCAACTCATCCCTATCGCTGTACTCGACTTTGGCATCAAGTATAACATCCTGCGTAGTCTGATTGCACAGGGTTTTTATCCACGTGTCTTTGCCGGTGACCAACCACTGACCACGCAAAATTTCCACGCAGACGACTATGCTGGATTCTTTTTTAGCAATGGCCCTGGCGATCCTGCCGCGGTCAGCCACGGCCGTGCGAATGTGCGCGCGCTTTTGCAAACAGGGAAGCCCTGCTTGGGCATATGCCTTGGCCACCAACTCATTGCGCTTGCTTTGGGTGCCAAAACCTATAAACTGAAGTTCGGCCACCATGGCGCCAACCAACCAGTCAAAGCGGACTACCGCCGGAACGTCATCATCACCTCACAAAACCATGGCTTTGCGGTCGATCAAGAGTCGCTGCGCCGTGTGGTGCCTGGTGCGCGCTTTGAAAGCAATGCCAACGACCAGAGCGCCGAAGGCTTCCGCATAGCCGACGAGCGGATGAAGGTACTGAGTGTGCAATACCACCCGGAAGCAGCGCCTGGCCCACGCGACGCAGAAGTCATTTTCCGAGAATTCCGCAGCTTTTTTGCGTAGATAATTCGTGCTCCAGCCTGCTGCCTGGACATCCTTGCACATCCGACATAAAAAACAAGAGGTGCACCGACCAACGCACGGTATAGGCAGCGCCGGTCAAATGGAGAGCTGGCTGAATGGCGGCGGCTCGGCGGTGGGGTGCCAAGCAAGGAGGGCACGCAAGCTGCAGTGTTATGTTTTTGATTCACTGGTGGCAACCGCACGATTAGGTGCCACTAACCACACAGTTACCCGCACTCCTATTCCTCCCTTATGCACTCACGACAGGAGAAATCCATGTGTTAATGTCTTTCTACTGACCGCCGTAGGAAAGTGGAAAAACCGTCCTCTTCAACCATTGTTGTGTGGTTACATAGCCGGGCTTAGAGAAAATTGGTTGTCGGATTACCAAAATATGGTTGGCTTGCTTGCGGGGCCACCCGCTTAACCACTTAAAGGAGGAAATATGAAAACACTCACTGTCGGTGACATTGTCAAAGAAGGAGTGGCAATTGGGCTCAAAAACGCCGGGGCGGTTATCGTCAACGGCTTGCTTTGGTTGCTAACCATCTGGATTCCCTATCTCAACGTGGGGACAACCATTGCCTTGACCAACCTTGCAGCCAAAATGGGAAAAGACGAGGGGCTTGAGATGACCGAGATTTTCAAGCCGCACTACCGCAAGTTCATGGGTGAGTACTTTTTAGTGCTGATGTTCACTTTTTTTGGCAGCTATATCGGGTTCTTTTTCTTGATCGTCCCTGGAATGGTGATGCAGATTGCCTGGGGGCTGGCTCCGCTTTTGGTGCTCGACAAGGGAATGGAGCCGATCGCTGCGATCAAAAAAAGTAACGAACTCACTTACGGCCACAAGTGGACCATCTTTGGTGGCAATGTCGTTCTTTTCCTGCTTCTGGGGGTTGCCATTACAATTTTATCCACCATCGGCAACTTTATCCACATGTATGTGGGATTGGCGTTCACGCTGATCGGTATGCTACTCTTTTTCCCAATCATGACAGGGGCAACAGCCTATATCTACAAAACCCTCACGAGCAATTAAATTCGCTGAAACTTTGCCACAGGCTGCTTCTACGAGCAGCCTGTGGTGGCACCACACGACTCGCACTTGAGGCAAGCGCCATTGCGCACTAGCGTCAAGGCTCCGCATTCAGGGCAGGCGCTGCCTTCATAGCCCTTAAGCCGCGCCTCCTGCAGTTGGCTAGCTGTCATCCGCATGCGGTAACGCGAGCGCGCCCCAGCAGCCGTGGTGACCGCCTCTTCTGGTTCGCGGAAATCTTCGGCACCAGGGATTTCGTCGCGCGTGGTGGTTTGGTCAACAACCAGCGTTTCAGGCGAGACATGCGCCAAGTCGTTACGCCCCAAGTAGGTAATAGCCAATTCGCGGAAGATGAAGTCCATGACCGAGGTTGCCATCTTGATGCGGTCGTGGCCCTGCACAACACCGTTGGGTTCAAATTTGGTGAAGACGAAGGCTTCGACAAATTCCTCCAGCGGCACTCCATACTGCAGGCCCAAAGATACTGCAATCGCAAAGCCGTTCATGAGCGAACGGAACGCCGCACCTTCTTTGTGCATGTCGAGGAAAATCTCACCTAAAGAACCGTCTTCGTATTCTCCGGTGCGTAAGTAGAGTTTGTGCCCGCCGATAATTGCCTTTTGCGTATAGCCCTGGCGGCGTGCTGGCAACCGGCGCCGCTCGGCCACGTGGCGGATGATGATCTTCTCCACAATTTTTTCCGCAGCTTTCTGTGCTTTTTCCGCCGCCGGCGCAGTGGCCAATTCGGCGATCTCGGCAGAGTCGAGTTCGGCAAAAATATTTTCGCCCACAGTCGAAAGGGGTTGTGAGAGTTTGGAGCCGTCGCGGTAGAGTGCGTTGGCCTTGAGCATGAGTTTCCACGAGGCGAGGTATGCCTGTTTGACATCCTCGACTGTGGCTTCATAGGGCATGTTGATCGTCTTGGAAATCGCCCCGCTGATGAAGGGTTGCGCTGCCGCCATCACATTGAGATGGGCTTGGTACGGGATGAAGCGTTTGCCGCGCCGGCCACATTTGTTGGCGCAGTCAAAAACTGGTAGGTGTTCCTCTTTGAGATATGGTGCCCCCTCGATCATCATCGTGCCGCAGATGGCTTCGTTGGCTGCCGCAATTTCTTCTGGTGTGAAGCCCAGATGCTGTAACAGGTTAAAGTCCGGCTGATCCAAGACATCGCGCGGGATTTGTAGCGTTCCAGTCAGGAACGCATCCCCCAACGTATAGCGGGTAAAGACATACTGGATGTCGAACGCTGCCGGCAGTGCTTCTTCAATCGTGTCGAGCACCTCGTCCGTGAAGCCGCGCTGTTGCAGGCTCTCGCGGTTGATGTACGGGGCAGAGCGGAGCGAGCCACTACCGACGATGTATTCGACAATGCGCGCAATCTGCTCTTGGCTATAGCCTAAATGCTTCAATGCCAATGGTACCGAGCGGTTGATGATTTTGAAATAGCCACCACCAGCAAGCTTCTTGAATTTGACCAACGCAAAATCGGGCTCAATGCCGGTGGTATCGCAGTCCATGACCAAACCGATGGTACCGGTTGGCGCAATGACGGTGGTCTGCGCATTGCGGTAGCCGTATTTTTCACCCAACTCAAGCGCCTCGTCCCAGGCTCTCCGTGCGGCAGTGAGGAGGTATTCAGGACAGTATTTTGGATTGATCCCCATGGGGAAAATGCTCAACCCTTCGTACTCACTTTCCGGAGCGTTATAAGCAGCACGGCGGTGGTTGCGGATCACACGCAGCATGTGTGCACGGTTTTTTTCAAAGCCAGGGAACGCTCCCAGCTCGCGCGCCATCTCCGCCGAAGTCTTGTACGCCACACCGGTGAGGATTGCCGTGATAGCACCGGTAATGGCGTTGGCCTGTGCAGAATTATATGGGATGCCAGAGACCATGAGCAGCGTGCCCAAATTGGCATAGCCCAAACCAAGTGTGCGGAAGCGGTACGAAAGTTCCGCAATGCGCTGGGATGGGAATTGTGCCATTAGCACTGAAATTTCTAATACAATCGTCCACAGCCGGATCGCATGCCGATAGCCGTCGAGGTCGAGGCGGTTTTTTTCAGCATCGTAAAATTGCATGAGGTTGAGCGACGCTAAGTTACAGGCGGTGTCATCGAGGAACATGTACTCGCTGCACGGATTGGAGGCATTGATGCGCCCATCCTCAGGGCAGGTATGCCATTCGTTGATAGTGGTGTCGAACTGCACCCCCGGGTCAGCACACGACCAGGCAGCAAAGGCCAACCGGTCGAAGAGTTCACGGGCTGGTAGCGTCTTTTGCACTTTACCGTCGGTGCGGCGGATGAGCTCCCACATGCCGCCCTCCTCCACCGCCTTGAGGAATGCATTCGAAAGCCGCAGCGAGTTATTGGAGTTTTGCCCCGACACCGTCTGGTATGCTTTTGAGGTCCAGTCGGTATCGTATTCCTCAAACTCGATCGACGTAAATCCCTGGCGGGCAAGGTGTATGATGCGCTGGACATAGTTTTCTGGCACATACATGGCACGGGCTTTTTTGAGTGCCTGCGCTAGATTTTTGTTTTGCTTCGGATCCAAAAGCGACGGCTGTTTGGTGCAGCCTCTGACGGCCTCAAAAATTTCCGTGATGGTGCGGCGGATCGCCTTGGAGCCGGCAACCAGGCTGGCTACCTTAGCCTCTTCGGTAACCTTCCAGTCAATGAACTGCTCGACATCGGGATGGTCGATGTCGAGGCACACCATCTTGGCCGCACGGCGGGTTGTACCCCCCGATTTGATCGCTCCCGCTGCGGTGTCGCCAATTTTCAGGAAGCTCATCAGCCCGGAGCTTTTGCCACCTCCCGAAAGCTTTTCGTTTTCCCCACGTAGTTTGGAGAAATTGCTGCCGGTGCCTGAGCCATATTTGAAAAGCCGTGCTTCGCGCACCCAGAGATCCATGATCCCGCCCGGATTGACCAAGTCGTCTTCGACCGACTGGATGAAGCAGGCATGCGGTTGTGGGTGTTCGTATGCAGAGCGCGACTTGGTGAGCTTCCCCGTTGCGGGATCAATGTAGTAGTGTCCTTGCGAGGGGCCGTCGATGCCATAGGCCCAGTGCAGGCCTGTGTTGAACCACTGCGGAGAATTGGGTGCTGCCATTTGGTGCATCAGCATGTAGCACAGTTCATCGTAGAAAGCGCGGGCATCCTCTTCGCTGTCAAAGTAATTGTATTTGTAGCCCCAGTAAGTCCACGCTCCAGCCATCCGGTGCATCACCTGCTTGGCTGAGGTCTCACGCGTGTAGCGCTCTTCTTTCGGAAAGCGCGCCAGCTGCTCCTCATCGGGTTCATGCCGCCACAGCCATTCCGGAATACCCTCCTCTGGGACGGGTTTGAGCGCCCGCGGCACGCCGGCCTTACGGAAATACTTCTGCGCCAGGATGTCGGTGGCAACGTTCGACCAAAAAGAAGGAACTTCGACGTCGTGGGCTTCAAAGGCGATTGAGCCATCGGTGTTGGTGATGCGCGAGGTGCGCTTTTCAAAGATGATGTCGTGGTAAATATCCTTGCCTTTTTGGGTGTAATAGCGTGCGATCTTCATGGTACCTCCTTAAAAATATATAACCGCAGCCAGTGTCCTGCCGCAAAAGGTGGAGTGCCGTTTTATGTTATGTCACATTGTGTCAAGAGGAAGTAAAAATTTTGGGGTATGTAACTACCCAGCGATTGGTAGTGCAAACCGTCTGGGCTCTCCCCATCAGGAAAACTATAATTGCTATTTTCTACTGTTTTATGCCACTGGCTTGGCGGTGTTGGGTGGTTTGGAGGGTGAAAAAAGCAAAAATTCTGTGTAAATGTACCCGGCAGCGCCCCACATTTT
>JANWWX010000073.1 GCA_025057195.1 Leptospiraceae bacterium
GGAAGCCGTGGCAGACTTTTCCTGCGTGCGCAGATTTTTCTGGTTTGAAGTGGGCAGGTACAAAACGCACTCCCTTGAGCTTAGTTTTATTGAGTTCGCGCACGAGCTTTTTTGCGTCCATGAACGGCGCACCATAAAACAAAAAGGGAGCGGGCGTGCCACGCCCAACACTGATGTTTAGCGATTCGAGCGCACCTGCCAAATGGTAGCCAATGACAGATGGCATGCCCGGGATATTGGGGCTGGGCTTACGCCACGGCAATCCAGTCTCGTCATAAAAGAGACTGCGCCGGTAATTGCGCATCTTGATTACCTCCAGGTCTGCGCCGATACCAAAGCGGGTATTGTAATATTTTGCTAACTCACCAATCGTCATGCCGTGCGCAATCGGGATGGGATAATAACCGGCGAAGCCGCCATGGAATTTTTCTTCCAAAAGTGGGCCATAAACCCCCAGCGGGGCAGCGGGGTTGGGGCGATCGAGCACCAGCATTTTTTTCCCGGTTTCTTTGGCGGCTTTGAGCGCAAGGATCATCGTCGTGGCGTAGGTATAATAGCGCACGCCGATTTCCTGGATGTCAAAAATCAGGAGATCAACATCGGCAAGTTCCTCGGGCGATGGGGCACGCTTGTTTTTTTTATAAAGGCTGATGATCGGGATGCCAGTTTTAGCGTCTTTGCCATCGCTTTCGATGTGCTCGTCGATTTCGCCGCGGATACCGTGTTCCGGAGCAAAAATCTTGGCGATGTGGAAGCGCGGATGAAGCAGGTCAAGGATGTGCCGGCCGCGCCGGTCCACCGCGCTGTGGTTTGTGATGAGCGCAATGCGCTTGTTTTTGAGTAACTGCGGCCTGCGCAAAAGCTCATCAAGCCCTGTTCTGACTTGTGTTTTTATTTTGCGGCTTTGGCCACTAGACTTTTGCTCCGGTTTTTGGGGGTTGTTTTTTGCTTGGGCCTCAAAAGCCAAAATAAATAAAACAAATAAAACAAAAGTGCGCATCAAAGCCAGCTTCCTATTTGTGCTACCAGGAAAGCCACACCGTAGGCAAGAGTCGTATAGAGCACGAAAATGGTGATCGACCAGCGCACGCTCATGAGTTCTCGGCGTAGCGTGGCCAGTGTGCTCATGCACTGAAGGCAGAGCGCAAAAAAGACCATGATGGTAATTGCAAGCAGCGGGGAATAATACGGGCTACCGTCGGGCTTTTTTTCGGCCAAAAGTTTTTTGGCCAACGCTTGGGGATCCTTTTCGGCATCGCTGACGCTATAAATAATACCTAACGTAGAGACAAAGACTTCGCGCGCGGGAAATGCGGCTAGTATTGCAACCGAAATTTTCCAGTCAAAGCCAAGCGGGCGAAACAGGGGTTCTATGGTGCGACCCAATTGCCCTAAAAAACTCTCACGCAGGTATGCGGATTTAAGCCAGTTTTCCCATTCTGTTTTGTGAGATTCGTTTTCTACTTCAGTAATGGGGATATTGCGCTCTTTTGCAAAAGCAGTTTTTTCGTTCTCAACGGTCTTTGCCGAATGCGGGAAATACGCTAGCGCCCAGATGGCCAAAGACAGCGCAAGGATGATACCGGCCACGCGGCGCAGGAAGTCGGAAACGGCATCCTGGATGCGCCGCCTTACATTTGGCCAGTGCGGCCAGTGGTATTCCGGTAGTTCCAAGATGAACGGTGCTTCCCTGCCGCGGAGGCTGCGGTTGAATAGTAGTGCCAACGGCATCGCCACCACCAGGCCAACCAGGTGCATGCCAAAGAGTGCCACCCCGGCCCACAGTGCACCAAAACGCGGCTCAATAAAGGCACCGATAAAAAGTACATATACTGGAAGCCGCGCGGAACACGACATGAGCGGCGCAATCAGGATGGTCGCCATGCGCGTGCGGTCACTCGGCATCACGCGTGCAGAAAGGATGCCTGGCACAGCGCAGGCAAAGCTCGAAAGCAGTGGGATGAACGCGCGCCCACTCAGCCCTGACCAACTGAGGATCTTATCCATCAAGAAGGCCGCACGCGGCAGGTAGCCGGTTTCCTCCAAAAGCGCGATAAAGAAAAAAAGCAAGGCAATCTGTGGCAGAAACACCAAAACCGAACCTGTTCCGGCAATGATGCCGTCAGAAACGAGCGACGCGGTCATGGGGTAGCTTGCCAGCGCCTCACCCGCAAGTTTGGCCAATGCCTTCATGGCGGACTCGATGGCATCCATCACGGGCCGTGCCCCAGAATAAATACCTAAAAACATGCCACCCATGAGGATGATAAAAAAAATGCTGCCCCAAAGGCGGTGCAGAAGCCAGCGGTCTAAGGTAGGTGTTGGTCCTGGCGATTTGGCCAATGGCCGCACTGCCTGCCGGCAAATCGCAGCTACCTTATGGTGGCGTTCTTCGGGGGTGGCAGAACGCTGCAATTTGTTTCGGTTTTTGCGCGTGGCGATCGAATTCTTTATGGCGGTGTTCAATAATACAATATCTTCCGGAGTTGCCTTGACGACACGCACAACAGGAATTCCTAAGCTTTGGCTGAGCGCGGCAGTGTCGATAGTGAATCCCCGGCGCTGCGCCAAATCTTGCATGGTCAAAACTGCCAGTGCCGGGGTGCCCAATTCCAAAATTTGCAGCGCGAGGTAAAGTGTCCGGTGCAGATTGGTGGCATCGATCACAAGAATTAAAAGATCGGGCCTTTTTTCGCTGGGTTCAAGTCCCAAAAGCACACGGCGGGTGATGTCCTCGTCAGTTGATTGTGCATTGAGGCTATAAAGTCCCGGCAGATCGAGGACTTCTATGTTGGGGTCGGCTAAAAGCCTGCCCGATTTTTTTTCGACCGTGACACCGGCATAGTTTCCTGTACGCTGGCGTGCCCCGCATAGTGCATTAAAAAGCGTGGTTTTGCCGCAATTCGGCGTTCCGACCAAAGCGACCCTATAGTTTGCCTCAGCCACGAATAAGGATGCCTTCTAGTTCCGCCCGCCGTACCACCAAAGGCGTGTCGAGCAAAGCCAAAACCACCGGGTCACCCAGCGGAGCGACTCCCAGGACGCGGACAAATTGCCCCCTGATAAGTCCGAGTTCGGCTAAGCGCAGGTTTGGGGGTGTTTCGGCGATTGTGCCGCCTTCACCCGGGGCCAACGTCGCCAGGCTACGCAGCGCTTTATTTGGGCGTGGCATTATGGTTTAGCCTTTTGCCACACTGCGCACAACCTTTTCGGCCATAATGCTGGTACAGCCGAAAAAAAAGGTATGCTGTGGCAGAAAAGAGGAGGAGCGTAACAACCAGGGAGTCGATAATGATTTCCATTTTCTGCAAGTTAAAGTAATGCCAATTCGGTAAAGTGGCAAGAGTTTTTGGAAAAATGCAAATCCAACGGGATTTTGGCTGACATTATGTCGCATGCTTGCGGCAGTGCCTGAGGTTTCGTTCTATCCCAAAAAATGGTAGCAGAACACACAACAAAGCAGGCACACGATTTTGTCCACCTGCACCTGCACTCCAGCTATTCGCTGCTCGATGGCGCGATCCGGCCTTTAGATTTAGTCAAGAAAGTCAAAGAATTGGGCATGCATACGGTGGCGGTCACCGACCATGGTAACCTCTTTGGTGCGCTCGAATTTTACGAAGTGGCAAAAGCCGAGGGCATCAAGCCGATCATCGGCTACGAGGCGTACGTGGCACCCGGCAGCCGCTTTGAAAAGCGCAACCTGGAGGATTTGGCAGATGGCCGCGCCTACCACCTGATCCTACTTGCTAAAAATGCGCAGGGCTACAAAAACTTAGTCCGCTTAGCCTCGCGCGCCTATACTGAGGGCTTTTACCATAAACCGCGCATCGACTACGAGCTTTTGGCGCAGTTTTCGGAGGGACTAATCGGGCTGACCGCCTGCCTTGCGGGCGAGGTCAACCGGCTGCTTTACCGCGGGCAGATGGCAAAGGCACTGGAGCTAGCCGGCAGACTCAACGAAATTTTTGGCCAAGGCAATTTTTATTTGGAAATCCAAAAGCACGGCCTGCCCGAAGAAGAGCAGGTAGCAAAAGGGGCTTTTGAACTCTCGCGCCGCCTCAATATTCCGCTCGTTTTAACCAACGACGCGCATTTCCTCACGCGCAACGACCAACTGGCACAAGAGGTCATGCTGCGCATCCAGCTCAACAAAAAAATGGAAGATCCACTGGACTTCGGCTTCAACGAAGAGTTTTATGTCAAATCGCCGGCCGAGATGTTCCAGCTTTATCCCGAGCTGCCGCAGGCATTTTACAACACGCTCGAAATTGCCGCAATGTGCAACTTTGAATTCACTGCGGACAATCCGCTGCTACCGCACTTTGCCGTGCCTGAAGGGAAGACACTGGCAGATTACTTAGTCGAGCAGGCATACGCCGGGCTCAGCCGCCGCTTTGCGGGCGAGATCCCACCCCGTTACCGCGAGCGGCTGCAGTACGAACTCGACGTCATCCGCAGCATGGGCTTTGAGGGCTATTTTTTGATCGTGGCCGACTTCATCGACTTTGCACGGCGCAATGGCATTCCGGTTGGTCCTGGCCGTGGCTCTGCGGTCGGCTCGCTGGTCGCCTATGCCTTGGGCATCACCGCGCTCGACCCGCTGCAGTACGACCTCCTTTTTGAGCGCTTCCTCAACCCGCAGCGCCGCGAGATGCCAGATATTGATGTGGATTTCTGCCGCGACCGGCGCGAAGAGGTCATCCGCTACGTCGTGCAAAAATACGGCGAAAGCCATGTCTCGCAGATCATCACCTTTGGCACGCTGTCGGCACGTGCGGTGATCAAAGACGTGGCGCGCGTGCTCGGTGTTGACTTCCAATCCATCAATGCCCTATCCAAGCACTTGCCGGATACGCCAGGCATTTCGCTGCGCGAGGCAGTGGCGGCTTCCCCTGAAGTGCAGCGCTATTTTGAGCAGGGAGAAAAAGAACGCCGGCTTTACAATATTGCGCTGGCTTTGGAGGGCATGCCGCGCAACGCCGGCAAGCATGCAGCCGGTGTGGTCATTGCTCCCTGCCCGCTGGAGGAAATCGTACCGCTGGCACGCGATGCCAAAACCGGTGCCATCGTCACCCAATACGAAATGAACCTCTTGCCCAAAGTCGGCCTCGTCAAGATGGATTTCCTCGGGCTCAAGAACCTGACGGTGATCCATTCCTGTGTGGAGGAAATCCGCCGGCGGCGCGGCCAAACACTCGACATCGCGCAGCTGCCGCTCGACGATGAAAAAACATACCAGCTTCTTTCGCAGGGGCTCACGCGCGGGCTTTTCCAGGTGGAGTCGGCGGGGATTACTCGTCTTTTGGTGCGCGCACAGCCACAGGCATTTGAAGACATCGTGGCGCTCATCGCGCTTTACCGCCCGGGGCCGCTGGAATCTGGCATGACCGAAAGCTATATCCGGCGCAAAAACGGTGAGCTAAAAGTGGAATACCCGCACCCGCTTTTGGAGCCGATCTTGCGCGACACCTATGGCACCTTTGTCTACCAAGAGCAGGTGATGCTTGCCTCGCAGGTGATTGCCGGCTTTTCCCCCGCAGAAGCCGACACCTTGCGCAAGGCAATGGGCAAAAAAGACGTGGAAAAAATGGCCAAAATGAAAGAAAAATTCGTGGCGGGGGCGGTGGCGAAGGGTTTTGCCGCAGATTGGGCGGCGGCGCTTTTCGACAGCATGGCCGAATTTGCTAAGTATGGCTTCAACAAGTCGCATTCGGCAGCCTATGGCCTCATCACTTACCAGACGGCATTCCTCAAGGCCAACTATACCATTGAGTTTTTCAAGGCTTCAATGGATGCCGACGTGGGCGACACCGATAAGCTCATCGGCTATATCCACGATGCGCGGCAGTTTGGCATCACCGTATTGCCGCCCGATCTCAACGAATCCGATGTCGGTTTCACCATCACCGACGAACACACCATCCGCTTCGGCCTTTTGGCGATCAAAGGATTGGGAGAAACAGCGGCCCGTGCGATTGTGTCAGCCCGACAAAAAGCTGGCCGTTTCCGTTCGTTGGCCGATTTTGTGGCCAAGATGCCAGGCGGCATACTCAACCGCAAGTTGCTCGACGCATTGGCCTTTGCCGGCGCCACCGATTGCTTGGGCGTCACCCGCGCCACCGTGATCCACCATGCGGAGGAGATCCTGCAGTACGCCGCACGGCTCCACCGCGACCGCGACTCAGGACAAAGTTCACTTTTTGACAGCGATGAGATCATTGCCGAATTGCGGCTCACCCCTGTTCCCGAATTCAGCAGCGAAGAAAAACTGCTCAAGGAAAAACAGGTGTTAGGGCTCTATCTCACCTCGCATCCGCTCGACCGTTTCAGTGAGGTAGCCAAGCACATCCCACTTACGGCGATCGCCGAGCTCGACGACGGCACTAGCAAAGAACGGCGCGTTTCAGTGCTGGCGGTGATCGATTCACTGCGCACGGCCACCTCCCGGCGAGGGGCATTTTATATTTTAACCATTGCCGACAAAACGGGCCAACTGGAAGTCCGCGTTTTCCATAACACCATGGAAGAGGTCAGGCCACACCTGCGGGAAAATGCCTGTGCGATCTTTGACCTGAAGGTGCAGGCGTTCCGCGAAGCCGAGCTCACCACGCTCATCGCCACGTTGG
>JANWWX010000074.1 GCA_025057195.1 Leptospiraceae bacterium
AGGTTGCTTGAGTGTCACCTATCTCACCGGGTTGTACATTTCACTGACAGCTGACTAGGCGAGGGATTAGTTTCAAGGTTGCCAGAGTCCCAGACTGCGCTAACTTGCGTGCAGGTACGGGCTATGTCACTCGTCTGCGATGGCATCGCGGGCAACGGCGGCGGCGGCGATACACACTTCAAAATCGTAAAGTGCGCGGCCGGTCTTTATCACCGTGCCCTGTTTTTCCACCCGCACCTGGTAGCCGGGACTTTTTTTCTCAATGACGATTTGGAAATCGCCATCGCCTTTTTCTGGAAAGTTCAGCGGGTGCATGCGGTAGCGGTTGATTGCACGCAGACAGCTTTTTTCGGTGTTTTCATCGCGCAACCCTTGGAAGGTGATAGTAATTGGAGTTCGGTTAACTGTCGATCCCGCCTTGCCGGGGCTCTGTGCCAGCCTTGCTGTGGCGGCGATAGTAAGAAAGATCAAAAATCTTGAGGGCGCCGACCGAATCATCTTTCTCGTAGTACCGGTCATAGATGATAATTACTTCGGTCGAGATTCCGGGGTCAATAATGAAATAATATTCTCCAGAAAGCTGGCGGATGAGTTCCAGCCCGCGGCCGCGGTCTAACACCAGGTGCGAGACATCTTCGCCAGTCTGCGCGGCCCGTTCGAGCATTTTTTGTTCTTCAATGGTGCGGCAGAGCGATTCAATGATCCCTTGAGGGGTGAGGGTACCCATGTGGTCGCGCACTGCCACACCGAATGCCTGTTCGCTGGCACCATAGTGCACTTCGACTTCAAACGGTGCCGGCAATTCAATCGCCACTCGTTCCTTTTTTTGCTCAGTGTAGCCGTGGGCATGGTAAACTGCATTGATTAAAATTTCCTGCCAGACCAGATCCATTTCGAATTCGCGCTCAAAATGGAAGCCCCAGGCATGCATTTCGGTGAGCATCGCTTTGATGCAGGGACGGATTTGTGTCGAGCGTTTGATCCGGACCTTGCGTAGCTTGCGCAATTCCGGGATATAATTGTGGAGGCCGAACCAGACCTTAGCATCGACAGTGAGCAGGTTGGCCAAAACTTTTGCCAGCTCACTGCCCTTAATTGGCTTTGGCAAAACAATCGTGACATTTTCGCTTTTGAGTGCCTGCAGGTAGTCATCCACCTTCTCGTCAGTGGTCAAAACCACCGGTGCGCGGCTCAAGACACGCAGGTCCGACAGGATACGGAAATTGTGGGCACGCGCGGCGCGGATGTCGAGCATGATGATGTCGGGACGGATTTCATCCACCATCACGCGGCATTCTGCTGCGTTCTCCGCAAAATAAGGCCGGTAGCCATTTTTGACCAGGATGCTTTCGATCAGGCTGCGGTAAATGCCATCAGGTTCAAAGACGACGAGTTTGGCGCCCATGCGTGTGCTATTTATTCTTTATCGGCCGCAAGCCCTAAAACCTGCTGCATGGTATAAAGGCCGGGTGCTTTGCCTTGCAAAAATTGCAAAGCCGCCAACGCCCCGAAAGCAAAAGTGTCGCGGCTAGTGGCCTGGTGTCGGATTTCGATGCGCTCACCCTGGCCGAGAAAATAGACGGTGTGGTCGCCCACGACATCACCACCGCGCAGCGCCATCACACCTAACTCGTCACGCTTGCGCTCTCCCACCATGCCCTCCCGGCCGTAGCGCACACTTTCGCTGCCAAAGCCATAAGCGGCAAGCAGGATATCCTGGAGGACTAACGCGGTTCCCGACGGAGCGTCTTTTTTACGGTTGTGGTGGATTTCGAGGATTTCAGGATCGAAGCCGTGTCCAGAAAGCGCTCGGGCGGCCTCGGCGACCAATGCAAAAAGGACGTTGACCCCAATCGCCATATTGGCGGCAATGACCAGCGGGATACGGGTGGCATAACTTTCCAGTTTTCGTCTCTCTTCGGGACTGAACCCAGTGGTGCCAACCACGACTGGCACACCATGCGCCGCTGCTTTGTCGAGAGTCTCTGCCACAGTGGCTGCATGCGAAAAATCAATGAATCCTGCTGCAGGCACTAAAGCAGCACTGAGTGGGGTGATTGTACAATCGAAAGGAATCCCTGTGACTGCGCGGTAGTTTTTGCCCAAATCCGGATGCTGCGGGTGTTCGACTGCTGCGCTGAGTTTGAACCCGCGTGCTGCTGCCAGTGTGGCGATCGTGCGCCCCATGCGGCCCAGAGCCCCGACAATGCCGAATTCTAATGCCATCAGTCTGGAGAATTTTCAAAACGTGCCATCGTTTCTTTAACTTTGCCTTCTAAAGAGGGTGAAAGCGGCGTCATCGGTAGGCGTAGCACGTTTTCGCAGAGACCTTTTGTCGCCGCAGCGAACTTGATCGGGATGGGGTTAGTCTCGATAAACATCGCTTTGCACAGGGGTAGCAAACGCAAGAATTTTTTTTGCGCCTCAGCAATCTTACCCGCAAAGAAGAGCCGTGGGATTTCTGCAGTTTCTCGGGGATAGATATTGGAGATGACGCTAATGACGCCCTTGCCGCCGATCGAGAGCACCGGCAAAAGCAGGTTGTCATCGCCGGAAAGTAGGGTGAAATCCAAGTTACGTGTGGCCTCGATGATCTGCGCCATAAAGCCCAAATCCCCCGTGGCTTCTTTGATGCCAATGATGTTGCCATGCTGCGCGAGTTGGGCGACGGTTTCGAGCGACAAGCCCACTGCCGAGCGCCCAGGGATATTGTAGAGTATCACTGGAACGCGCGAATTGTCGGCGATGCGGGCAAAGTGTGCTAGCAAGCCCGCCTGCGTCGGCTTGTTGTAATAGGGATTGACCGAAAGCACCGCATCGGCACCAGAAGAAGCTGCGTGGCGGGTGAGCGCAATCGCCTCAGCTGTCGAATTGCTGCCGGTGCCCGCAATGATCGTAGTTTTGGGATTTTTTGCCTTGGCCCATTCGATCACGCGCGCAATCACCTCCGCATGTTCTTCGTGCGAAAGTGTCGGCGACTCGCCAGTGGTGCCGCACGGTACCAGGCCATCGACACCAGCATCCAATTGCCATTCGACAATTTTTTTGAGCGCTTGCCAATCGACCTTTTCCCCGTCTGCAGTAAAAGGGGTGATCAGGGCAGTATAAGTGCCTTCGAGCTTTAGTGGCGTTGTGGCCATACCACCGCGCTTTGGGGTATAAACACTGCGTCAAACGAAAGGCATTAGCGCGAATCTAGTAACCATCACGCACCAATAAAGTTGCAAAAACATTTACCCCATAGGGTTTATCAGCACACTGTCCACGTATGAAAACATTAATTGTTGATGACTCGATCATCATGCGCACAGCGATCGAAAAATTTGCCAGTGAGCTGGGGTTAACCATCGTCGGCAAAGCGGCCAATGGTAAACAAGCGGTGGAGATGTTCCAGCAACACATGCCAGATCTGGTGACCCTGGATATCACCATGCCGGAAATGAATGGCCTTGAGGCATTAGAGAAGATGCTCAATATAAAACCTGACGCAAAAATTCTCGTAATCACAGCCATCACGGAAAAGAGTGTTGCCATCGAGGCCCTTAAAAAAGGGGCCAAGGGCTTCCTTAACAAGCCTTTCAATGAGGAATCAGTGAAAAACGCGATCCGCGAGGTCATGGGGAAATAAAATGAAAGAGTCAGAATTGAAACACTTTGTTGATTCGACCTTACAGTATTTTCAAAATGCCACGGGGGAAGCTGCTACATTGGGGGTACCATATATCAAGAAGTCTGACGAAGACGTCTATTGCGATTTTACCGGCATCATTGGGATATCGGGCTCCCGCCGCGGTGCGATCTACGTCTGTTGCCCACGCCCGCTTTTAGAGCAGTTGGCCGCAAAGGTGACTGGTCTGGCGCAAGTTGCTGACGATGCGGTCCGTGACATGGCTGGCGAGCTGGCCAACACGATTGCTGGCAATGCGACGCGTGCTTTTGACCGTAACTTCCAGATTTCCGTGCCAGTCATCGTTGAGGGCAAACCCAAGTCCATTTCTCTGAAACTCGAAAGCCCGGTTTACGTCTTGCCAGCACAATGGAAAAATAACAAGTTCGCAGTCATCGTCGGCATCAGCGACTAATGGCTGAAGTACATGTTGCCCAGCGCGCCCGCATTGCCGCGGAGTTAGAGTTTCATGACCAATTGAATGCCGCCCTGGCTGCACACGGTGAGTGGAAATTCCGACTCAGTCGCGGTATTGAGCAAGGCTGTCCTGGTCTAGATCCGGAAAAAATCCGCGCCGATAACCAATGCGTTTTCGGCAAGTGGCTTTATTCCGAAAAGGTAGAACCTTACCGAAAAGATCCCAACTATGAGAAGATCCGCCAGTTGCATGCCAACTTCCACCGCGAGGCAGCAGGGGTAGTCGAGCTCTGCCTTGCCGGGAAAACAGAAGACGCCAAACAAGCACTGGAGGGCCGCTACCTCGAGATCAGCACACAATTAGCGGATGCCATCCGTGCTTGGATCCGAGAACTGCTGGTGGGTAAGGGAGGTCAGCAAAAGGAGAGTGCGGAAGTCCAACAAAAGGTCGCATCCGTTGCAAGGCGTTATGCGCTGCGCGGGATGCTCATCGGCATCATTTCCGGCTTTGGCTTTGTCATTTGGTCTTTGGGCATGATCTTCCTGCAGTACGGCTGGGAACTAAGCCTTGAAAATCTCCTGGCGACCCACACAAAGAGCTGGCCGCAGTGGGTGGTGGATTGCGCCCCATTTGTCCTCGGTGGTGTGGGCTATTTTCTTGGCCGCTATTTTGGGATTGGTAAGACTGAAAATCTCCGCCTCGAACAGGCGGTGATGCAGCGGACAGCTGAACTTTTGGCCAGCCAGCGTGAAATGAAGTTGATGCGAGACAACCTGAGCGATGGGGTATTTTTTATTGGTTCTGACCGCCGCATTGGGCCTGAGTACTCTGCAGCATTACGTAAAATATTTGAACAGGAAGATCCTGCCGGCTTTACCTTGCTCGATATTTTTCGTGGCCGCATCGACGAAACGACCGAGAGGGAACTAGCCGGCTATCTCGACCTGATGTTTGACAAAAGCCACAGTGAAGACATGCTGTCTCCGCTCAACCCCTTCAATCCGTTGGTGCTGCATGAGATGGCAGGCATTGACGAAAAAATCATCAGGGTGACGTTCAAGCGGATCCTAAACCAGCAGGGGCAAATTGCAGGTCTTCTGGGTGTGGCAGTCGATATCACTAAGCAAGTCAAGGCCGAACGGGAGGCTGAGCGGCAGCGTGCGTTGTCTGAACAAAAGATGGTGCTGGTCGGGCGCATCTTGGAGATTGGCCCGCAAATGCTGGCGCTATTCCGCAACCAGGTCGAATCAGCGCTCAACCGCGTCTCAGATTTGCTGCAGCAGGCAGGCGGCAAAGACTTGCGTGCTGTGGTGGCTGAAATCTACCGGCACATCCACACGATCAAGGGCTCGGCCAGCCTACTTAAAATCGACAACATCGCGCATGCCGCACACAGTTATGAAGAAGAACTTTCTCGACTGCAAAAAAAACCCGATCTTGGTGCGACAGACTTCATTGGCCTCAGTGTCCGCCATGCGGAACTCTCGGCGGAGACGCAACGTTTTCAGGAACTGCTCGATCGCATCCGCAATTTCCAAGCTGCTGAAAAACGCTCAGCAGACGAAAAATCGCTCCTCATCGAGCTATTGCAGCGCGCCACGGAAGCGGCGGCTAAAGCCTCAGGTAAAGAGATTGGATTTGTCGCCGAGGGATTTGACACAATCAACCTTGCTCCAGAACTCTTTGAGCCACTACGCGCCTGCCTCATCCAATTGGTACGCAATTCTGCAGCACATGGTATTGAAACGCCAGCAGAACGCGAGGCACAGGGCAAGCCGCGCCAAGGCCGGGTGACCCTCTCGGCACAACAGCATAATGGGACGCTCAAGCTCATTTACCACGATGATGGCGCCGGCCTCAATGCAGAAAAAATCAAAGCGCGCGCCATCGAGCGCGGCTTGATTAACCCCATGGAGGCGGAACAGCTGACTACCGAACAAATTTACAAGCTGATCTTCCGTCCCGGTTTCTCGACAGCAGAAAGCGAGGACATGGCAGCAGGCCGCGGGGTAGGCATGGACATTGTGCTGTCAGAGATCAAAAAAATCGGTGGCAAGTTGGCCATGCGCTCGCAACCAGGACAAGGAATAGAGTTCATCTTTACACTACCAGCCAAGGACTCTCAGGCACTTGAAAAATCGTTGGCTCAGCAGAATCAATAACCATCGCTTGGGTGTTGACGGTGGGATAACACCCCGCCAATGCTATGACTAACCAATCGCAAAACCTGCCCTCAAGCGGTGTTTCGGATCAGCCATAAACCAGCGACGAGACACCGCAGCGCCGCGGTGAATGGGTTGCGCATTTTGAGCCGCAAGAAGCGCGCAGCGTAAGCACCCAAGCAAGGGTTGGATTAAAATTTTTCAAAAAAAGTGAAAAAAATCTGCAATTTTCTGGTATTTAATATATAGAGGGACTATGGACGAAAAACGGAAAACTAGCATTTCTTTGCCGGCGCCGGC
>JANWWX010000075.1 GCA_025057195.1 Leptospiraceae bacterium
CCGATGCTCGATTTACAAAAGGACTATCCTGAAGCCGCGCTGACTTTTTCGGGCAGCCGGCCCCTCAGCGCCAGCGAAGTGGCGGAAACCATTGTCAATGCCATTGGCAAAGATGTGGTGGAAATAGCCCTGCCGACTTGGCGTGCTTTTTTAGCCAAAACAGCGAGTGCGCTGCCGCAGATCACACCCCTCCTTGCAGACACACTGCGCCGGGTTGGCCTTGCCAACCAAGAAAAATACCAAAAGGGCTGATGCGAGCGGCGTGCAGCATTATTCTGCTATTGCTTTTAGCCTTAGGTTGTGCTTCGCGCAAGCCGCGTGTAACTGATCCCCAAGAGGAATTCTTCCAGGCAGCTGCCGAGGGCGATTTGGCCACAATCGAAAAAGAAATCCAAACTGGTGGGGTCAACCGCAAAAGCCGCCATGGCTATACAGCGCTCATGGTCGCCTCCGAGCGCGGGCAAAAACTGGTGGTCGAAAGGCTGTTGAAAGCCAACGCGGATGTCCATGCCCTCAACCAGTTCGGTTGGGATGCGTTGATGCTGGCAGCGGTCAATGGCCACCAAGATGTGGTGCGCCTGCTCATTGCGGCCGGTGCCAACGTGCGCTACCGTAGCCCCAGTGGCGAAACTGCCTTACTTTTGGCCGAACGCGGCAACCACAGCGAGGTTGTCCGAATCTTACGTGAGGCCGGAGCCCGCTGACTTGCACCACTTTTTGGCCAAAGGCTATTTTTTATGGATTGCCGTCGTTTTGGCTGCACCGCGCTGTGAGGTGGCGCGTTTCAGCGAATTCCGCGGTGAGAAGTTGCGCACGCAAGCAGCCGCCCTGAGGGAGGGTAAAAGGGCTGCAGAAAAATTTTGCTCCGGCTGCCACCTTTTACCACAGCCAGAGTCGATGAGCCAAGATAATGCCAATTTTGTACTCGCGTATATGGGGCTTTTTTTAGGCATCGATGCCTCACGGACGCTCGACGAGGCCGAACGGACGCAGTTCCGCCAACGCTACGAATTCCTAAAGCGCACTGGCCAAATTCCCAGCCGCCCGCAGCTGCAGCCGGAGGAGTGGCAATTCCTGCGCAACTGGTATTTGGCGGTGGCGCGGCATCCTTTCGTTTCCAGCGAGCCTGCTCAACCAGCAAAACTCACACCTTTACCTTTTGCTGATGCCGGTGTTACCATGCTGCTGCGCACCAGCGATGGTTATGCGGTGGGTGGTGGGCTTTCGGGCCAACTTTTCTTCCTCGATGCGCAGTTCAGGACTGTGGCGGCAGTCAAACTCGATTCACCGCCAGTGCACTTGATCGAAAAACAAGCAGGGTTTTATGTTTTGACTTTGGGAAGCCTGCTCGGCGCGCTGGAGGGCAGCGGCTCCTCAATCTGGTTCATCGAACGGAAAAATAAAAAAGCGCAGCGTTTGCTCCAAGGCCTTGCGCGCTCGGCGCATTTTTTACTCTCCGATTTTGATGGGGATGGCACAGAGGATTTCCTGATCGCCGGTTTTGGCAGCATCCGCGGCGGGGGACTCCTCCTGGCGCACCGACGCAACGGCCGGTTTGTGCTCGAAAATCTCGCGGCACTCGATTCGGTGGTGCGGCTGGCGTTGCTTGCTCAAGATGGTACTCACCACCGGCTTTTGGCGCTCACCGGTGGGGCAGCAGAAAAATTGGTCCTACTCGAATCCTATAATGGCCAGTTGGCCAACACCAAGGTGCTCGCCGAATACCCACCGCATTTGGGTTCAGTATGGCTGGAAGTGGCCGACCTCAACCAGGACGGAGAAAAAGAAATCCTGGTCTTGAGCGGCGACAATGCCGACGCAGGGCCATACCACGAGACCAAGCCCGACCAAGGATTAAGGATTTACCAGCTTTCAGGACAAAAACTGGTGCAGAGGCATTTTGAATCGCTGCCCGGTGCGCTGTCTCTGGCGTTGTGGCCACGGCGCGCTGCCACAGCGATCGCAGTTGCCCGCTTCTATAGCGATCCGAAAACACCGCAGGATCTGACAGTCCTCGAACCTGTCAGTGGTTGGAAATTCCAACGCCGGCACTACAGCCTGGACAGTCGTCCTGTGCTTGTATTGCCGATCGATGCTGAAGCCCTGCTTGTCGGCAGTGGCAATCTGCCGGTGCTTTTTCGCAGCGAGCAGGGACCCAAGCTGCGCCAGTTCCAGGGTCCGGCTTTGGGCCTTTTGCGCTTAAAAAATTAAATTGGTTTGGATGGCTTTCTTTGCGTATCTTTTTTTTATGCAGGACTTACGAGCCGAGTTTCCGTTTTTTGTGGAAAATCCAGGACTGTGCTATCTCGATTCTGCCGCCACCTCGCTGAAACCAAAGGCAGTGATCGACGCCCTGGTGCGCTACAATCGTGCAGAGTCGGTCAATGTCCACAGGGGTGTGTATGCCCTCTCGCAGAAAGCCACTGAGACCGTGGAGGCCGTGCGCGCGCAGGTGGTTGATTTCACACTTGCCCAACGGGAAAACACAGCCATCTTTGTCCGTGGCACCACCGAAGGGATCAATCTGCTTGCTCATATTTTGACCTCTCCGGAGTCAGAGCTAGCACCTTTTTTTACCAGCTTTGCTTCCCCCAAAAAGCCAGCCATCCTGCTCAGCGAAGCAGAACACCACGCCAACATCGTGCCGTGGCAGATTGTGGCACGCCGCCATGGCTATGCGCTGTTTTATTTGCCCGTCAACAAAGAAGGAGAACTGCAAATTTCCAAAGCCTGGCTCGAAACGATTTTGGCTACGCATGCGCTGCGCATCATCGCGTTGTCGCTGCAGTCGAATGTTACGGGGATCATCCATGACTTGGCTCCACTGCGTGCTTTGGCCCACGAGCAAGGCAGCATTTTTATCGTCGATGCCGCACAGGCCATCGTGCATGCCCGCACAGAATTGCGCCAACTGGTTCCTGATTTTGCTGTCTTTTCCGGGCACAAAATTTTCGGCAGCACTGGCGTCGGCGCTGTGGTCGGGGCAAAACCAGTACTCGACGCCTGCACGGTGTATCAGGGTGGTGGGGCCATGATTAGCCTCGTCGAAAAGGAGCAGTCGCAGTATTTGGAAGCACCGGCACGCTTTGAGGCCGGCACGCTGCCGATCGGCGAAATCTATGCTTTGGGCGCAGCCCTTGACTTTGCTAAAAAGCATGAGCAGGCGATCGTGGAAAACGATGCAGAGCTCACAGCGTATGCCGACGAATGCCTGCGCCGCAACAACATTGGCTTTTTTGGTGACAACACCACGCGCCGCTCAGCCATCTATTCGCTCAGACTCGATGGCATCCACGCGCACGACATCGGCACTCTGCTTGACGAGCAGGGCATTGCGATCCGTGCCGGCCACCACTGCTGCCAGATTTTGATGCGTGCGCTTGGGGTTACGGCCACCGCGCGTGCCTCTTTTTCGGTTTACAATAGCCGTGACGATGTCGATCGTTTAGTGGAAGGTTTGCGCTATGTGCGAAAAATTTTCCGCAAATCGGCATGACAGCTACCGCTGATAATAAACCATTTCGCAATGCGTTTGTCTTCTCTTTAGGGCTACACCTATTATTGCTTTTTTTGCTATGGCTTTTGTTCCATCCAGAGGAACCACTCCAAGTGGCTTTGGTCATTGAGCGGGAGCCGCTGCGCAAGCAGACCGTCCCGGAGGAAGAAGTACCCCGCAGTCGGCGTTCTCTGCAATCCGAAAAAAAATCGCAGGCCGCAAAACCCTCGCACCCTAAACGTGCTGTCTCAGCCCTCAACAATCCCTGGTCGGAATACGAAAAACAGCTTTTCCGCAACCAAAGGGCTGCTTTTGCCAACACGACTGGCGCACAACATAACATACCGCAATGGGGCAGTGAAAACACCGGCCATGCGCAAAAAGCTAGCACCGGCGAAAGTATCAACGTGCCGGCAGGCAAAAGTAGCACCAGCACACGCTGGAAAAAAGGTGCAGCACGCCGCTTGCTCAGCCTGCCACCGATCGAATATCCAGAAAGTATCCGCCGCCGCTCCGGGCAGGGAGTGGTTGAGCTTTTGATCGAGGTCAACGAACATGGCCGCGTCGAAAACGTCGAAATCCTAAAATCGTCGGGGATCACCCGGCTTGACCTTAACGCGCGCAATGCCTACCGGCAGGCGATTTTTTCGCCTTCTGCTTCTGGGGAAAATGCTGTCGGAGTTGTCACCGTAACTTTCCGCCTCAAAGACGACTGATGGCGGCCATCCGCACCGAAGGGCTGACCTTAATCCTGGGCGGCAAGACCATCCTGGATAGCATTACGTTTTCCGTGGCAGCAGGCGAGACCCTTGTGCTCATGGGTAAAAACGGTTGCGGCAAGACCATGCTGCTCAAAACCCTGGTCGGGCTATTTACCCCGCAGCAGGGTTTTGCCGAAATTTTAGGCCAGAATGTGCATCGGCTGTCGCCGATTGCTCTCGACCAGTTGCGGCGCAAAATCGGCTATGTCTTCCAAAAATCCGGCCTTTTCGATTCACTGCCGGTGTGGGAAAATGTCGTCTTTGCGCTGCGCCGCTTCAGCGATATGGACCACCACGCGCTGCGCCATCGTGCCACCGAATGCCTCAACCGCACTGGACTCAAGGATGTTGAGGATAAATTCCCGTCAGAACTTTCAGGGGGTATGCAGAAGCGCGCTGGCATTGCGCGTGCGATTGCCATGTCACCTGAAATTCTGCTTTTTGACGATCCCACAGCAGGATTAGATCCGGTGCTCACCGATGCGATTGCTGAGCTCATCAAAGAAATCACCCGCACGCTCGGCAGCACCGCCATCGTTGTCGCGCACGATTTCAACCTTGCCTATAAACTCGCAGACAAAATTGGGCTGATGGTTGCCGGCCGGCTGCACACTGTCCTAACGAAAGATGAGTTTCGCACCACCGATGATCCCTATGTCGTGCAGTTCCGCGAAAGCAAACTCACAGGCCCAATTCCCGTAATCGAATGAATCTGAATTCCGGTGGTGGCATCATTGCCGCGGTGGTCAATCCCACAGCTGAAGGCCGGCTCGAATATTTCGATCGGGCATACTTGCTATGGGATGGCAATGGCGTGATCACCTATTTCCAGAGCGAACCACCGCCTTTGGAGCAGATGGCGCACCATGAAATCCTGCTGCGCGAAAATAGGGTGGTGCTGCCGGGACTGATTGATCTCCATACGCACCTGCCGCAGTACGAATTCGCAGGCATCGGCACAGACGAACTCTTGCCCTGGCTTGAGCGCTATACTTATCCGCAGGAGGCGCGTTTTTGCGATGACAAGCTCGCAGAAAAAGCAAGCGCCGCCTTTTTCCAAAGCTGCCTCAAGAATGGCACCACTACGGTAGTTGCATACCTTGCACCGTTTTTGCCGGCAGCGCACACCGCATTTGCGGCAGCCGAAAAAGCCAATTTGCGCGCATACCTTGGGCTAACGCTCATGGATCGCAATGTTCCGGCAACACTCGTGACCAGCGTGGCGCAGGCAGAGCGCAATCTGGTAGAGCTACTGCAGCACTACCACGGCAAAGGCAAACTGCAGTTGGTCGTCACGCCACGCTTTGCGATGAGCTGCAGTCCGGACTTATTGAGCCTTTGCGGCGAATTTAGCCGCGCGCACAATTTATTCCTGCAAACCCATATCAGCGAAAATCCAACCGAGATCGCCGAAACATTGCGCCTTTTTCCCAACTGTAAGAGCTATGCCGCGGTTTATGATAGCCATGGCTGCCTGCACGAACGCACGCTACTCGGCCACGGCATCCACTTGTCCGAGGAGGAAATAGCACTCATCCGCGAGCGTGCTGCGGTGATCGTGCACTGCCCGCTTTCAAACACCTTTTTGGGCAGTGGCATCATGCCTTACCAAAGGTACCGGGCACAGGGCTTGCGCCTGGGACTCGGCAGTGACGTGGCCGCAGGCTATGCCCTGTCGATGCTCTTCGAGGCAAGGCAGATGGTGGAGGTGTCCAAACTGCTTTCGCGTTTCAGCGGCAAGGACGAGCGTGCCAACATGGAGCAAGCCATTTTTCAGGCCACGCTGGGCAATGCGCTGGCGCTGGAGCGCCCTGATTTGGGTTCTTTTGCTTTGGGCAAACGCGCTGACCTGATCGTCATCGACGATTCGCTCTGCGACCCGCTTCTAGGAATGGCGCGCAATGCCTACCATACGCTGCCGGAGAGGCTCAGCCGGATTTTTTATCGCGGCCATCCCGACATGGTGCGCGAGGCATTGGTGGATGGCAAGGTGGTATTTGCAGCAGGGTCGTGAGATTTCCGTAAGCACCCAACGATGGGTGGTGCAAAATGTCTTGGGGTCACTACTGACCCAGACCAAGAAATCCAGAATTTCTATTTTTTACCGTTTTGTGCCACTGGCTTGGCGGTGTTGGGTGGTTTGGAGGATGAAAAAAGCAAAAATTCGGTGTAAATATAGCCCGAAACACCCCACATTTTGACTTCCATATCGCAATTACTGAATATTGGGTCTTG
>JANWWX010000076.1 GCA_025057195.1 Leptospiraceae bacterium
CAGCAAGCAGTATTTCGCCTCTGCGACGAATTTCTGGGTCGCGAGTGTAACACAAATTTTGGTGTAGACGGGTGATGCATTCTTGATAGTCTTTCATCTGGGGCTCCTTTTGGTTGTTTTTTTGCAAAGCCAGATTTCAGGCACCTATTTAACAACACTTCAAAAACACTGTAACATATGTCTTCGGGGTGTAGACCAAGTCACCACGCTAACGCTTGACAGCCTGTTTTGGCTGCCTAATTTTTCCCATGCAAAGGAGGTTGAGTGCACAAACTGCCAGACATTTCACACCATTTTAGCAACGGCATTGAGGTCCGTGACAACGAACCCCTCGAAAGTGCAATCAAAAAGTTTAAGCGTGAAGTTGCCAACTCAGGCATTCTGACAGAACTCAAAAAACGCGAGTTTTACGAAAAGCCGAGTGTCATCAAAAAGCGTGAGCGTGAGCAGGCAATACGCAAGCGCTTCCGCAAACGTGCAATCTACGGCGAACTTTAACACAACGCTCCGGCGGCCGATATGGCGAGCGATGCCGACCGGGTATTAGCCGCTGTCGCCATAGAAAATTACATAGGCCGTTTTGTTCCCCTCAAGCGGCGTGGCGGTAATTTTTGGGGACTTTGTCCTTTCCATAACGAAAAAACACCGTCTTTTTCAGTTTCGCCACAAAAGGGAATCTATAAGTGCTTTGGCTGCGGCGCTGGTGGCAACGTCATCACCTTCGCCAAAAACTACCATAAAATATCTTTTCCAGAAGCGCTCAAACTCCTGGCGGATTTTGCTGGGATTGAGCTGCACGAAAGGCAGCGCCGGCCCAGTGACGACGCGCGGCAGCGGGAGCTTTTGGAACTGCAGCAGTGGGTGCAGAACCTTTACCGAGCGCAATTTGCTGGTTCTGCTGCAGAGCAATATGCCAACGCGCGTGGCATCACGCCGCATGCGGCGGAGCATTTTGGGCTGGGTTATGCACCAGATGTGCCGCGTTTTCTTGAAAGCAAGCTCAACGAACGTTACCGCAACGAGCCCCAACTCCTGGCTAAGGCACTGGAGCAGTTGGCCTTGCTGGGACTGCTTGGCCACCGCGACGGAGAAACCTTTAACCGTTTCCGCGACCGCCTCACTATCCCAATCCGCGATGTGCGGGGACAAGTAGTTGCCTTTGGCGGCAGGCTGCTGCGGGAAAAAGACAATGCTGCCAAATATATCAACTCGCCGGACACACCGCTATTCCATAAATCGCAGACTGTGTTCCACTTGGGTGAGGCATTGCCGGCAATCCGCCGCGAAGGCTTCGTGCTGGTGTGCGAGGGCTATCTCGATGTGCTGGGGCTATTCCAAGCCGGGCTTGGGAATGCCGTGGCACCACTGGGCACTGCCTTCACCTTGGAGCAGGCTAAGCTGATCAAGCGCTTCACCGACAATGTGACGTTGTTTTTCGACAACGACCGTGCCGGCAGCGAGGCCGCATTCAAAGCGCTGCCAGTGCTGCGCCAAGCCGGATTGTCCGCGCGCATCATCCATCCTCTTGCAGAGGGTGATAAATGCGATCCGTTTGACCTGAGCGTCCAGCTGCCACCTGAGGAGCTGCGCTATGTTGTGCTCCAAGCAAAAAGTGAACTCCAGTTTGTGTTATGGTATTTTTTCCGCTTCCGCTATAACACCGCAGAGCTATCACAAAAAAAGCGTGCGCTCAGCGAGTTTTATGCCTTCGTGCGCACACTGGAGACAGAACTGGAGCGCAGCGAATTCTTGCGCGCTGCCGCAGAACTACTGCAAGTCGAAAAGGAAGTATTGCAGCGGGACTTTGCCACCGAACCGCAAAAGCTAAAACCCGAGCCGCAACCGCTGCGAATAGCCCAGGCTGAAAAAGCCCCTGAGCAAGTAAAAGCAGGCAGACAAGAAAAAGAAATCATCGCGCTGCTTTTGCGTTTTCCGGAGCTGATGGCAGAAGAGCTGCTTTTGGCCGAAATCCCATGGCAAAATGAATCTGCTTACTTGCTTTTTTCTTTTTTTCGGGACCGGCTGAAATCGGGGGAGGTTTTCCGTTGGGAGGATCTCAAAAACGCGATGCAATTTTTGCCCGATGACCTGGCTGCCCTTTTGGCTGAAATCATGTTAGACTACGACCCCATTCTGGCCACGCAGTCTATAGAACTGGCGCAAGCCCGTGTGCAGCTCAGGAAATTGGTGCGGACATTGGCGATCCGTTCGCTCGAACAAAGGATCCAGTCTCGTGCCGTGGAAATCGCCCGCCGCGAAAAATTTGGCGAGGATGTCGAAGCCCTTTTGCTCGAGCAGCAGGAGGATATCCACCGCCGTACGCAGTGGTTTCGTATGCAGTAATTTCCCTTTACTGCCCAGTTCCCTCCGTTATTTTCAGCCATGGCTAAGTTTACCCGCGCGATTTTCCGTTGGATTGTCTATTTGACTTCTTACGGAATTGGTGTTGCCACCTCAGCAGCGATCAGCTCTATCCTCGCCATTTTTTTTGGTTTATTTTATGCGCGGGCAACCAACTTCCCCTTAACTGAGCTGATGATGACAACGATTGCCATCGGAACAGCGATCCTCTGGGTGGCACACGCCACCATCTTTGGGATTTTCCATAAACTGGGTTTTTCGGGTATCACGCGCACTGTGCGCACTGTCAACCGCGCGATTGTTGCCACACCGGCACTCGCTATCCGGAATGACCTGCCACCAGAAGAATATCCCCAACTCCTGCATGCACTGACGCGCATCCCTTTTATCAATTCCCTGGTCGGTGTGTTTTCGGTGCAACTCCTTTTGGGCGCGATTTTTATTGCTGCTTACAATTCCACAACGCTGGAACCCCACCATTACTGGCAAGGATTGATGATGGATGTCATTTTCTCATTCATCCATGGTGGCTATAGCCTGGTCATCGGTGAAATCGCCACCGGTTCGATGCGGGCAGAGTGCAAAAGGCTGATGCACGACAAGGGCATCCCGTTCACGGATCAGGCAGTGACAACGGTGCGGCTCAAACTCGCATTCTTCATCCTGCTTTTTGTCATCACCATCTATGTCGCCGGCAGCTTAGTTTACTACAACCGCGACAACCTGTCATCGCTGGTTAGCTTTAGCATTGTGGCACTGGCTGCCGCAATCTTGATGGCATATATGATCTTCTATTTAATTTATAGTGCGCTCAAAGACATTGCCACTGCCATGGACGACCTCAAAAGTGGGGGTTCGGGATTGCTCTTTACCAAGTCGATAGACAGCGAATTTGTCAAAGTCGCCGCTGGCATCTCCGATGCTGCCCGCACGATCAAGGACTACCAGGCCAATTTGGAACAAAAGATTGCCGAACGCACTCGCGAACTGCAAGAAAGCCTTGGCCACATCCGCTCGCTCAAAAACCAACAGGACGGCGACTATTTCTTAACTTCCCTACTTTTACGCCCGCTCAACGGCAACTACGCCAATAACCGACAGATCAAAGTGCAAATTTTCATGCGCCAGAAAAAAACTTTTGAATTCCGCTCGCGTGCCAACGAGATCGGCGGGGATATCTGTTTGGCGCATAGCATACGCCTGCGTGGCCGCGACTATACTTTGTTCCTCAACGGCGATGCGATGGGCAAATCGATGCAAGGGGCCGGAGGCTCTTTGGTTTTGGGCGCCGTCATGCAGTCGATCGTCGAACGCACCAAACTTTCCCCTAAAGAGCAGGTGCTCTATCCTGAACGCTGGCTAAAATCGGTTTTCTTGGAGCTGCAAAAAACTTTCGAGAGTTTTGACGGTTCGATGCTTGTTTCGGTTGTGATGGGGTTGGCTGACGAAAAAAATGGTTTTATTTATTTCATCAATGCCGAGCATCCGTGGTCGGCGGTGCTGCGTGACGGCAAGGCATTTTTTGTCGAGCAGGGACTGTCGCTGCGCAAGCTCGGAACCCTTGGGGTGAGCATGGGCATTCGCGTGCAGACCTTCGAGATGCGGCCAGGCGATCTTTTTGTCATTGGCTCTGACGGCCGCGACGACCTGATGCTCGGCAGTGATAGTTCGGGTGCCCGCGTCATCAACGAAGACGAAACGCTGTTTTTGCGGCTTTTGGAAAAAAGTGGCGGCGATTTAGCGCGACTTTATGAACTGTGCGCGCAGACCGGCGAAATCACTGACGATTTTTCGCTGCTCTCGCTGCACTATCTTCCCGAGGCAGAGATACCAGAGCTGCGCCACGATGTCAGGCAGAAAATCAGCCAAGCGCGGCGGCTTCTGCGTGAGAAAAATTATGCTGCGGCTTCGGAGCTGCTGCTTGCGGCATACGAAATCCGTAATGAAGATCACCACATTGAACGCGCGCTCGCGCACCTCGCCCTAAAGTCGGGCCGAATGGCTGAGGCCGCGCAGTATTTTGAACGCTACTGCGATGCCTGCCCGCACGACACACAAGCGATTGAAACGTTGGGCAATATCTTAACCCGCTTGGGCGAATATGAAAAGGCCGTTGATGTCCTGACGCGGCTGCGTATCCGCGATCCCAAAAACGAACGCTTGCGCAAGGCGGTTGCCCGGGTCTATCGCCTGCAGGGGAAAACCGAACTGGCAGAGCAGCTCTTGCTCACAAATTGATCCAGCGCAGGATTTCGGGTAAAACTTCTTCCGCCAGCTCGTCGGAGGCGACCATCAGTGTATGGTCGAAATCGCGGCCGTGCCGGTTCATGCGCCCCGGTTGCATGAATCGGCAGTCAGGCGAAACCCGCCGCTCATCGCCCAAGACTTTTGTGTAAAAAGGATAGACACTTTCTGACGGCGCCACGTTGTCGATTTTGCCTGTGAGAAAAAATAGCCGCACACCCTTGTCGCGCAGCAGTGCGCCATCCATAACATCCCGCCAGATCGGCTTGCCTGTGGCATCGAACAAGGCATTCCGCTCCGCAATGAAATCAGCGCTCAATCCAGGCAAATGGTTATTGCAGAAATTTTTTGCACAAAGCTCAGGTCCCGTGGCAGCTAACTTCCGGCTGAAAGAATTTGGGTAGTTGTAGTCAAAACCGGTGCCAAGGAAAAATGCCGCCTTCACTAACATGCCCGAAACAGTGGCATTCTTGGGAGCGTCGGCCAGGTAGTGTGCTATGGCTTGTCCCCCTAATGAAACTCCCGCCATCACCCAGTCTTCGTCAGCAGAATTTTTGCGGATGGCGGCTGTGATCTGCGGCAAGATTTCGCGGCCAAATTTTTCCAAGTTGTGCTGCGCCGGAATGCGCACCAGCCAGACTGAAACACCGCGCGCGTTGAACCAGGGAATCAAGGAACTTTTGCCAGAATTATAAAGAATCTCATCGCGCAAAAGCATCGGTGAGACCACCACCAGAGAAAATGCTGGTCCGGCAATCGCGCTGTACGTGCGCGGGAATAAAGTCACTCGGTAGCTTTTGCCCGCCACATCCAGTGTGTAGTCACGCTGGTTGGTCTTTTCGGGATAGTTGCGCGTGCTGATCGACTGGCAAACTGCCAATAATGAAGAGCAGGCAAAAATTAAAAAGGTTTTAGTTACAAAATTTATTGTTTTTCTGTTTGTCATGGTCTTTTTCCTTTTGTCTTTTTGGTTTTAGTCTTGCCACTCGTGCGGCGTGGCTCAAGCACGATAGTTTTTTCCACCACCTCCGGGATCTGCTGCGGATAGGCATCCCACAATGGGCTCAGCGCAAAAGTCTCCCGCCACGGCGCAAAGCCTTTTGGATTGCTCTTGAGCTCTATTTGTAGCGACTCCAAAAACACAGCCGGATTGTCCCTGCTGGCAGAAGTAGGTCCCAGTAACAGAATTTTTTCCCCACAGCGAACCTTACCACTACGCTGCTGTGGGGCCATAATGCGGTAGTTGAGCTCTGCGCTGAGCGGATTTTGCTCTTTATCCAAACAGCGGAGCAAAAGACTGACGCTGGCGGGGATCTTAACATCCCGGACGAAGAGCAAATCCCATTCTTGGTTGGTATCGGGAAAAAACGTGCTGGTGTCGAGCTCTGCTTCCAGCAATCGGTAGCCTGGCGCGTGCGCGCTAATCTGGTAACGGCGCTGGTTGAGCAACTCTACGGAAAAGGCATAACCCGATTTTGCTTCTGTTGTGAAGGCTGCACGCACTGGCCCAGCAGAGAGTACCACTTCCGCTGGCACTGGGCGCAGCGATCCCGCCAGCAGCGTCTTGCCGGCCAACCGCACTGGGCTAACCGGGCGGGCAAAATCCGGCAACAAGGCATGGTAAATATCGTAGCTGCCGCGCCCGCTGATGCGGTTGGAGGTAAAATAGACGCGTTTCCCGTTACCAACCACCGAGGGATATTCATCGTCAAACTCGGAGTTGTACGGCCTGCCTAAATTCGCAGGCGGTGCCCAACCACGCGCCAGGA
>JANWWX010000077.1 GCA_025057195.1 Leptospiraceae bacterium
AGGAGCGCTATGGTAACAGGAGGTTACCGAAGCTGTGTGCGCCAAGGAGGGCAAGCACACAGCAGCACACAGCAAAAGCCAGGCTATGCAGCGAGTTATACGTGCGCATATCCCAATAGACCTGCACAATAATGATGCCCTCGCTGCCATCGTTGTGGGTACGGAGTTTTTGCCGTGACGGCGTGTGCCGGCGCAAATAGCGCAGGTAAAATGCTAAGTTGGCCATGACGGTGGCATAGTGTTTGGCACAAAGATTTTCCGCCGGTGCCGGCAAAGAAATGCTAGTTTTCCGTTTTTCGTCCATAGTCCCTCTATATATTTAATACCAAAAAATTGCGGATTTTTTTCACTTTTTTAAAAATTTTTTCTGCGGCTTTTGTTTTAGCAACCAATGCCTGGGTGCTTACAACCAAGTTTAGCCAGAAACGGCGAGCAACACAGGTTTGCCCTCGTGCAAAAACAGTGCTCGGCCGTCGGGCAAAATAGTCTGGAATTCCAAATACTGGCCGGGAAAGTCGCGGTGTTTTTGGTAGCGCACAGCGTGCCGCTGGAATTCTGCGACCACTGCCTGTGGCTCGGTCTTGCGGCGAAATTCCCGCCACAATTCGCGGACAAGGCATAACCAGAGTTTCTGCACCGAAGGCGGTTCGACTGTGAGCATGGCAAACGAGACAGCTTTGCCTGCCAACTGTGGCGGGAATTCCTTGGTGCCGACATTGATACCAATACCAACGACTGCACTGGTGGGCGACACGAACTCACACAAAATACCAGCCAATTTTTTTTCTCCGACCACGATATCGTTTGGCCATTTGATGCGGCATTCTGTCCAACGCGCTAAAATACGCCTGGCACAGAGTGCTACCCGCGCATATAAAAGTTGTGGCTGCTCACCGCACGGCAAAAGCTGCGAGAAAGTCAGATTTTCCTCAGCAGAGCCCGAAAACCAGTGGTTTCCACGACGCCCACGTCCTGCAGTCTGGCAGCGTGCCCGTACCGCAGTGAATAACGGACATGCCAGATGCTCTTTCAACCAGCCATTGGTCGAATGGGTGCTATCGACGACAATGAGGCGCCGCAAACTAATCTGACAGGTCTGCCTTTTCCCAGAGAAAGTAGCGAATGAAGAAATAATAAAATAACAAAGGAAAAATGAAAACAAAAAACGAATGGTCGGTATCCCAGACGTAAAGTGCCACAGTGATGCAACCTAAGGCGTAGAAAGCCCACAAGGCACGAAACCAGCGCGGATACAATTTTTCCAATCCCCCCGGCACACCCTTCAGCGCCACCAATTTGACAATACCACGCCACGGCAGCGTCATCGGTTTTTGCTGGTGCAATTGCAGTGTGACGAAAAGCCAATAAAGAAAACTCAGCACCGATAGCACGAGGAAAATCAATGTTGCCACAGACATGCCGGTGCGATTGCAGGCTCTAAACATACCGAAAAGAGAAATAGGCTATCGCTGCGCATTTTCCAGCCAGAACCGCTTGAGAGGATCGGTTGCCGGCTCGACTTTGCTACCGAGATGGAACAATAACTCAAAATGCGAAGCCGCAGCAATGGTGCGTTGGATCGGTGGTGCTTTTTTTCGGGCAAGCGGTGTGTCGCGGCAGCTTTCTTGGATTGCCGGCAGGTCGCGCTCGGCGCAGATCAAAAAAACCGGCATTTCTGTTTGTGCAAGCCATCTTTCGGGAGCAAGCCGAGCGATTTCGGCCTCGCTGGTGTAGCCTGAAATCGCGCGCAGCTCGGGCACATTTTGGCCTAACCTCGCTTTGGCCAAAAACTGCTCAAGCGAAAGGATCGGAGAAATGAGTGTCAGGCTCTTGATCTGTGTGGGATCGAGTGCCCCGACGAGGAGTGATCCCGAAGCATGTGCTGCGATGTGCAGGCGTTTTATGTCAAAGTGGAAGCGCTCGGCCAACGTGCCTAAATCGGCGATGAAGTGGACAAGGCGCTCTGCCTGTGCTGGCAGGGCACGCCGCTTTTTTTCTTCTGCAGAATAAAAAAGCGTGGTGACCATTCCAGGGTAAGGCAAAATTTCCGGTATTGCTACTACATAACCTAGCCGCACCCCCAACCCGCCGAGGTAGGCATAATTTTTTTTATTTCCCCCTTGGAAAAAACCCCCGTGCAGGAAAATGAGCAGTGGCCTGCGCGGGCCGCCAAATCCGGTGTAAAAATCCGCCCGGATTTCGCCCACTTGGATGTCACGGTGGATCTGTGATGTTGGCAATCCCACCGGCACTGGCCGAAAGCGCGTGTAGGATGCCTGCTCACGAATGGAGAAAATGTTTTCAATAATAAAAAGGGCACTCGCCAAGGTAAGAGATAGCATTGCCGCAATCCACCAGAGTAGTTTATTTTTCATGATTCGGCGTTTCAGATCACGCTGGCAGCGACAAATAGAAAATATGGCTTTTGAAGCGCTGGTCATTGCATTACGAAAAACAAATCTGGGCAATGCTAAAAAATTTTTTGTTGGTTTTTCTATTTTTAGCTGGGAGCGCCACGCATGCTACCGAGGAGCACTTCGACCTTGCCGCGTTCCGCCGTGCGGTGGAAAAAAATATCCGCAAAAAGACGCTGGCCAATGGTTTGCGTGTGATCGTGATGCGCCAGCCCACAAGCCCCACCATCGCCTGCTATCTCAAAATTGGCGTTGGTTCGGCCAACGAGCCGTTCGATCAAGCAGGCACCGCGCATTTTCTGGAGCACCTCCTTTTCAAAGGCACGCCAAGCCTTGGCACCATCGACTATGCGCAGGAAAAAAAATTGCTCGATCGCATTGAGCTTGTCGGTGAAGAGGCCGATGCCATCGAGCGTATCTTACTCAACCCCCTACTCTCCCCAATTGAACGCCGCAGGTTGGCAGAAAGAAAACGCAAATTAGAAGAAGAACTTGCACAACTAGAGCGCGAAGCGCAGCGCTATGTGATTTCCGAAGAGGATTCGCAGGCTTACTCGCTGGCCGGCCAGGTGGGGTATAATGCCTACACTTCCACCGATGTCACGAACTACCAGATCAAATTGCCAGCACACCGTCTTGAAATGTGGGCAGAGCTGGAAAGTAACCGTTTTCTCAACCCGGTATTCCGCGAATTTTATGCCGAACGTAAAGTCGTGCAGGAAGAACGGCGGATGCGCTATGATTCCCGCCCGACAGCCCTGCTTTACGAGCTTTTTCTCAAAACTGCGTTTGGCATGAGCCCTTATGGCAAGCCGGTGATTGGCTTTGCCAGCTCGATGCACCGGCTGCGCCTGCTTGACACGCGTCGGTTTTTTGAACAAAACTACATCCCCTCGCGCATGGTAATCGCATTAGTTGGAGACCTCGAATTTGACCATGCTTTTGCTTTGGTCGAAAAATACTTTGGCCGGCTGCGGGCGCGCGCCGTGCCAGAATTTCCCCCCACTGTTTATGAACCCCAACAAGGCCGCAGGCTGGCTTGGCTCGAAGTGAAAGGAGCACCGGCGATGATCACGGGTTGGTCACGGCCACCGGCAACGCATGAAGACGATGCTGCGCTCGAACTGCTCTCGCGGCTTTTGGGTGACGGCCAAACCTCCCGCTTGGTGCGCCGGCTTGTGATCGAAGAAAAATTAGCCAGCAGTGTTAAAGTTTCGGCCTCTACTCCCGGCGAAAAACTTACAACCCAATTTACGATTTTCGTCGATGCGTTTGACGCCGCCAACTACCCGCGTATTGAGCAGGCCATCACCGAAGAACTGGATCGCCTGCGCCAGCAAGGACCGACTGCGGCCGAACTCGAGAAAATAAAAAATCGCTATATTGCTGAATTGGCACACACCCTGTCCTATAATGCCGGGATGGCCGATACGCTTTCTTATTATGAACTTCTATTCAACGACTACCGCAGGCTTTTTTATACTCTCGAAGAGATGCAAAAAGTGGATGCCGCAAAACTGCGCAGCGTGATCGGCCTTTATTTTCGCGAAAGCAACAATACCACGGTTTACCTAAAATCCCCTTAATTAGCTGGTTTGGTGATAGCTTAAAGCAGGCCTGCGTGCTTGAGTGCCTTTTCTAGCCTGGGGTCCTTTTGTGCTACCTCGCGCAAGGCCGTGAGCAATTTTTCCACAGTGCGCTGGTCGTGCCTTTGTTCGACTTTGTGGACACGGTAAACTACATACGACAATACCGCAATGGCAATCGTCGTCAAAAGGACCATGAACATCTTCAGATCATCAAAGCGTTTGTCAATTTGCTCAAAGCGTTTATCGATCTCGTGCATCTTGGCACGGATTTCGATGAGGAGGTCGCGATCTTTTTGTGTAAATTCAATGGCATCCGCAGCACCGCCCACAAGGGAAAGAACCATGATTGTTGCTAACAGGGTACGCATGGGCTAAAGTTAACATGGTTGGGCTATCCCGTCAAGAAATTCAGCCCACCGCGAGTTTGCGCAAAACCGTGTGCAATATCCCACCATTCTTGAGATAGACCACTTCCACCGGCGTATCGACGCGGTTAAGTGTTGTGAACGTGACGACCGAGCCATCTTTGCGAGTGGCGGTGACGCGGATTTCGCTACGTGGTTTGAGGTTATTGTCATAGCCCTCGAGGTTGAAAACTTCGCTGCCATCCAGTCCCAGTGTCTGTGCATTTTCTCCCTCTTTGAACTGCAGCGGTAGGATGCCCATGCCAATCAGGTTCGAGCGGTGGATGCGCTCAAAACTCTCCGCGATGACAACTTTAACCCCTTGGAGCGCCGGTCCTTTCGCTGCCCAGTCGCGCGAAGAACCAGTGCCATATTCCTTGCCAGCCAATACCAAAAGCGGCCGGCCCTCTGCCATGTAGCGCATCGCCGCGTCATAAATGCTCATTTTTTCGCCGGAGGGATGGTGGATGGTATAGCCGCCTTCGGGGACAGAGTTCCAATCGTAAGGATGGTGGATCGGGGATTGCACCAGCATCCGGTTCTTGATGCGCGTGTTGGCAAAAGTGCCACGCACCATCACCTCGTGGTTACCGCGGCGGGCACCGTAAGTGTTGAAATCCTCTGGTTTGACGCCGCGGCTTTGCAGGTATTTGCCGGCAGGTGAATCCTTTTTGATATTCCCGGCGGGCGAGATGTGGTCGGTGGTTACGGAGTCGCCGAAAATCGCCAGGCAGCGGATGTCTTTGAGCACGGGGATTCCCGGTTCGCTCAGAGAGAAATTCTCAAAGTAATTGGGTTTTGCAATGTAGGTGGAATTGGGATCCCAGTGGTAGGTTTCTCCGCCTGAAACTTGGATGGCATTCCACATCGGGTTGCCGGTGAACACGTTGCTATATTCTTTGCGGAAAAGCTCTGAGCTAACCACGCGCGCAAGGGTGTCGCTGATTTCCTGTTCGCTCGGCCAGATGTCTTTGAGCCAGACCTTGCCTTGGATCTTTTCCGTATCAAAGTCGATATCCATGGTGCCGGCAAGGGCATAGGCAACCACCAGCGGTGGCGAGGCCAAGTAGTTGGCTTTGACATCGGCGTGGATGCGGCCTTCAAAATTGCGGTTACCGGATAGCACTGCAGTTACCGTGAGGTTGTTACGGTTGATGGCCTCTGAGAGGGCAGCCGGAATCGGTCCGGAGTTACCAATACACGTGGTGCAACCATAGCCCACAGTGTGGAAACCAATCGCATCGAGCGAGCGCTGCAATCCTGCCAACTCAAGGTATTTTGTCACCACACGCGAACCCGGTGCTATGGAGCTTTTGACGTAGGCTGGCACGCGCAATCCGGCCTGTTCGGCCTTTTTGGCCAAAAGCCCAGCGGCCACTAGCACTGAAGGATTGGAAGTATTGGTGCATGAAGTAATGGCCGCAATGACGACAGAGCCGTTGCCAACAAGTTCTTTGTGCCCGTTGAGCGCTACCTCGACCTTTTTGTCAGGTGCATCACGAAATACTTCCGCCATGGCAGTGCGGTATGCCGATTTGGCATTCTTGAGTTCGATCCGATCCTG
Source organism: Leptospiraceae bacterium (assembly GCA_025057195.1). Taxonomy (GTDB): domain Bacteria; phylum Spirochaetota; class Leptospiria; order Turneriellales; family Turneriellaceae; genus JANWWX01. The sequence continues at coordinate 5,972 of JANWWX010000077.1, forward strand.
CGGCCTCTTGGGTCCTGCGATCGAGGGTACCACCGTGCCCAAGTCGAGCTCAAGCACGCTGCTGAATTCGGGTGTTGGAGTGTCCGGAGTGACAAATAGCCCCTGTGCTTTGGCATACTTTTCGACGAGGTCACACAGCTTTTCGTCGCGGCCAGTCAGGCGCAGGTAGCGGATAGTTTCGTCGTCGATGGGGAAAAATCCCATTGTAGCACCATATTCCGGTGCCATGTTGGCAATCGTGGCGCGGTCCGCCAGCGGCAGCCGGCGCACACCCTCACCAAAAAATTCGACAAATTTACCCACAACACCATGTTTGCGCAGCATTTGGGTGACAGTGAGCAC
>JANWWX010000078.1 GCA_025057195.1 Leptospiraceae bacterium
ATTAGTGGGGAAAAGTCAAAGTTAACACTATGAAACAAATCCTTAAAGCCAGCCTGCTTTTGCTTCTGACTTGGCCAATCACCGCGTTGGGTGGGCAAAGTATTTTCCTCAAAGGCTATTTGGGTGTGGGTTATTCCCGCGTCGCGCAGCGCGATGATAAGGCTAACACAGCGCTGGTGCTTTCAGGTCCCATCGGCATGAGTATGGTGCAGGTGGGTGGTGCGCTGAGCCCAGCAATCAAGTTTTTTGCGTTCACCGCATTCCACCTCGGGCCGTGGCTTTCTGTAACCACAGAAAATTTCAAAATCGACACGCAGTATAGCTACTTTTTTGTCCATGACTTGGGCTTGGGCTTGTCTTATTACTTAAAGGACGGATACTCCATAACACTGGGTGGGGCAGTGTCGAATAACTATTACCGCTATAGCGTTTACCAGGTTTCGGGTGTTGGCACCCATACCCGGCATGGCTGGGCAATGCATGCCATTTTAGGGAAAGAGCTTTGGGTGTGGGAGCAATTTTCTTTTGGCGTTTCCCTGCTATTTTCGTTTAACCGGGTGTACGACGTTGGCCCTTCGGCAGATGCGCCCATCAACGGCATCTATGCAGGGTTGGCAGTATCTGCCATGTACGACTGAGCTGGGCAGTATTTGGCACTCTTTATTAGTTGCCACCGTGTCTTGCGATATGGTTTTGCCGGTGGGGAAAGCTATGCTTTTTGATTGGTTCCATTCGCTATTTTCAAACGACATGGGCATAGACCTCGGCACAGCCAACACACTGGTCTATGTGCGGGGTCAAGGGATTGTGTTGTCAGAACCCTCCGTTGTTGCTGTAGAGGCCGCCACTGGAAAGGTGCTCGCGGTCGGACAAGAGGCCAAGCGCATGTTGGGCAGAACACCGGGGGACATCGTTGCCATCCGGCCAATGAAAGACGGTGTCATCGCTGACTTTGAAACCGTCGAAAAAATGATCCGGTACTTCATCAATAAGGTGCATAACCGCGCCACGCTCGTAAAACCGCGGATCGTGATCGGTGTGCCTTCGGGCATCACGGAAGTAGAGCGCCGGGCGGTGCGGGAATCGGCCGAACAGGCAGGTGCGCGGGAAATCCACCTTATCGACGAGGCCTATGCTGCGGCGCTGGGCGCCAAGATACCGGTACATGAGCCAGCGGGGAACATGATCATCGATATTGGGGGCGGCACCACCGAAATTGCGGTGATCTCGCTTGGTGGCATGGTGATCGCCGACAGCATTCGGATTGGCGGTGATGAATTCGATGAAGCGATCATCAAGCACTTGAGGATACACCACAACTTGGTCATCGGTGAGCGGACCGCTGAAGAGATCAAGCTGGCCATCGGCAATGCCATGCCGGAAAAGAAAAACGAAACTTACGAACTCAAGGGCCGTGACGCCAGCACGGGCTTGCCGCGAACTGTGATTATTGACAGCCACGAGGTGCGCAAGGCGTTGAAGGAACCCATCGACGCGATTGTGGAGGCAACCAAGGCAGCACTGGAGAAAACGCCGCCGGAACTGGCAGCCGACATTGTCGAGCGTGGTATCGTGATGACTGGTGGTGGTTGTCTGCTCAAAGGTCTCGACAAGCACCTGTCCAAAGAAACTGGAGTGCCAGTGATCCGTGCCGAAAATCCGCTCAACTGTGTGGTCGAAGGCACTGGCCGCTTCCTCGAGGAGATGCGCTACCGCAAGGGCCGCTGAGTGCTAACCAACATCGTTTTGGTGGCGATCGGCGGGCTGGTGGGGAGTGTCTTGCGCTACCTTGTCTCGTTGTTTGTGGTAGAACCCGGTGCATTCCCACTACGCACATTTTTGGTCAATGTCGTTGGTTCGTTTCTGATGGGAATATTGTTTGCGTTGTCAGAAAAAAATTTACTGCCAACACAGGGCCGACTTTTGCTCATGACTGGCCTTTGCGGCGGGTTCACAACGTTTTCTGCCTTCTCACTCGAAAACCTGCAGTTACTCCAAAGCGGTGAATTCTCAGCACTACTACTTTACGTGGTTGCGAGTGTGTTGCTCGGATTGTTGGCACTGGCAGCTGGCAGCTATGCTGTGCTGATTTGTTTTTGATTAAAGCCAATTTTTCTCGGCAAACTCATTTGACGGCATGTCACTGCGCTTAAGCCTAAAATGAGTGTCTCGCTTTAGGATCAGACACTTTGCTCTGTTGTTTTTCCTTTCTGGTTTTTATGAAACACTTGCTGCCCAATCGGCTCCGCTTGAGATCCTGCGCGCCTCTGAAGCAGAGTATGTCACGGTCGGGGAAGGAGATGAAGGTATCTTCATCCTCCGTGGCGGCATCATTGTGCGTTCGGGAAAATCGCTCCTACGTGCCGAGACAGTCAAAATCAATACACGCACCGCAGAGGTGTTCGGTGAAGGTAAAGTCGTCTTTGAATCCGAAACATCCCGACTCTCCGGCGACAAATTTTACTACGATGCGCGCCACAATTCGGGGGTAGTCTATTCGGCCCAGGCTGCGGCAAAACCATTTTACCTTGCTGGTAGTGTGGTCAAGCAAGTGGCTGCCAACCGCTATGTTGCGCGCGATGCCTTCTTTACGACCTGCAACGAAAAATTCCCGCACTACTATTTTAAAGCTAAAAAGCTATGGCTTTACCGCAATAGCGAGCTGGCCGCACTCTCGGCAATATTTTATGTCGGACAGACTCCGGTTTTTTATTGGCCGCTTTTGATCAAATCCGATCTGGGCACTGGCGTCATCACGCAGTACGGCAATAATTTAACCCGCGGGCATTTTTTGCAGAACACCTGGTATTTTAGCATCCCACCGGCACAGGACTCAGCCTTGCTGCCGCAGCGTGGTAAATTGCTTTTGGACTGGTACCAAAAAGTAGGTTACCTTTTAGGCACACAGCTGCGGCGCGAAAGTGCCGATTTGCAGTACAACCTCGATGTGGCCATCGCCAATTTCCGCGCTCGGCGCACCACCACCAATAATTCCGGCGAGACCGTGATCACCAACCAGGTGTTGCAGCCGGATGGTAGCTATGGTCCCACTGAATATTTTTGGTATCGGGTGCGTGCCGATGCGCGCGGCAATTTCCACCGCTCGCGCCGCGACGATAGCATGACATCGGGTTTTGTGCGCTTCGAATACTACAAGCACCGCAACTTTGAACTTGAATTTGGTGAGCGCTATGAACCCGATTTGACCATCAATGCCATCTACCGCCCACGTTTTACCCAAAATACGATGCAGACAAATCTGCTGTCGTGGCAGACTGGGATCAGCCATGCAAGCCGCGACACACAGCTTGCGCTGCGTGTTGAGCGCCAATTCGCTTGGTACCAGGCTTCTCCGGAAACGGATTCGCGCTATGCGCCGATTTACGATCTCACACCGGAGCTTTTTTTCAGCCACCGCATTTTTTTGCTACAAAAACCCGCAGGGCCACTCAAGGGCATCACCAACAATAGCGAAGGCAGGTTGCAATACACGCGTTTTTACCGCGATTTACAGACAGTGCTGGTCAAAGATTTCCTGCGCAGCGAGGCCAACAACCAGACGAGCTTTTATTTTGCTTTTTTCCCTTGGCTCAACGTGATTCCCGGGGCTGGTGTCGGGATGCTTTATAGCCATACCACGCTCGACGATCCGCTGCTACGCCGGGAAATGGCACGCCAAAGTTATGCGCATATTTTTACGCACAATCTCATGAGGATTGGCTATCCTTTTTTATATGCGCAAGCCGTTTACCACCGGCGTTATGCATTTGCCGAGCGTGGACCCGATTTGACTTTTTACCGAGAAAGGCTGCACTATGCGACATTTTCTCTCAACTCGGACTTGAACCCGTACGCACAGCTTTCAGTGGCAGCAACACGCGACCTGCGGCCATACCCCAATGCGCTGCAAGAGCACGAGCGCTGGTCAGATCTCACGATGCGACTACAGGCAGATTATGATTTCTTGCGTGGCTTCACGGCCAATCTTTATGGCTTGGCGGAGCGGCGCTATAACCATTTCAATGGGCTGGGCTGCGTCAACGTCGCGGCATATTCACTCCAGTTCCGCACGATGAACACCAACGACTTCCAGTTTTACTACCGCCTGGGTGGTTACCGGCTGCCGCTTTTGCGCGAGCTAACGCTATTTAAGCTAACCACCAACTACCGGCACAATTTCATCAACATTGCAGAGTCGAATTTACGGCTGGGAGTGGAGGCCAATATCCTTTTCCACGACTACTGGCGTTTTCGCATCGCGCTCAACTCGCTGGCTGACCAGTTCGAACGCTACCGCACTAATGCTCCGGCGTTTGTTCCTTTCACAGAGGATTTTTTGCGCTCGCTCAATCCATTCGATAGCACGCGCAGTCGCAGGATCCTCAACCTCGAAAACCTTTTTGCCAGCATCGAGCACGACCTGCACCGCTGGCTCTTGCGGATCAATTTCATGGTGTCACGGCGGACCATTTATACTGGCAGCTACATGCGCGATCGCACCAGTTTTCTGGAGCAGACGATTGCAATCAGCTTCACGCTCAAGGATATCGACGGCTTTGGGTTACCGCACACCGAGGTCTATCGCTACAACCCTACCGACGCGGGAGTCCGTTGACGTTTTCTATTTCCAGGCTAAAATCGGGCGGCGTGATGGTGTTAGTGATGGACCCTAAACTGACAAAATCGACGCCGGTGCCCTTCAGCCGATGCAGGTTGCGCAGGTGGAAGCCGCCGGAGGCCTCGGCCGTGATGCGGGTACCGAACTTGCGGTTGGCCTCGCGGATGAGGCGCACTGCTTTTTTCATCAGCGCCGGCTCCATATTGTCCAGGAGGATCATATCCGGTTTCAATGCCAACGCCTCGCGCAGCTGCTCTAAGTTTTCCACTTCCACCTCAAGCGGGGTAAACGGTGCCTGGCGGCGGAACGCCTCGATGGCTGCGCTGACAGAGCCGGCATGCGCAATATGGTTGTCTTTGATCAACCCCATTTCGGCCAAATTGAACCGGTGGTTACATCCACCGCCTTTGATGACTGCATATTTTGAAAGGTTGCGCAAGCCAGGTATCGTCTTTCGGGTATCGAGCACCTTGATGCCATACTGTGCCGCGACAGTCGCAACACGCCGCGTGTGCGTGGCGATCGCACTTAGGAAAGCCAGGAAATTGAGGGCGACGCGTTCGGCTTGGAGCACGGCACGGACATCGCCATGGAAATGCAAAACAGTGTCGCCGGAACGCAGTGTGTCCCCGTCTGCCGCTGCCAGTTCGATCTGCATCGTGCTGTCAAAGTAGCGCAGGGCAAATTCGGCCAGCCGGACCCCGCACAGCACACAGGGACTTTTGACAAATATCCGACCGCGTGCCGGGCCTTGGTCTTTGAAAATTGCCTGCGTGGTGATGTCGGCATCGGCCCTATCTTCCGCGAGTGCCCGGCGTACGGCTTCCTCAATTTCCCAATCGCTGAGCTGTGCAGTGGCGGAACCATAGACCACACGTTCTTGCGGCGGTTCATTGGGCATGAGCCCACGGAAATTGATCTGGCTTTTGTAGTAGTCAAGTATTGCCTTATCGTTTTGTGTGAAAAACTCAAGCAAGCGTTGTTCTGCTGCATCGGCTTTGTTGTTGCGGATGAGCTGCAGCACTTCGCGGTAAACCGACACCGCATTTTCCATATTCCAAAAATTTTTATTGTACGACAGCACCGAGTCGAGATAGTCTCGCCGGATGCGGTTGAGCACAAAGCGTGCGGTATTGAAGCCCGAAAGGTTAGCCACTTGCAGGAAAAACTCGAATTCTGCCTCGTGGAAGCTCACCCAATCCCAGTTGCGGTTTTCGCTCAAAAATTGCATTTCGTCCAGGAGTTCCTGCAGGCGTGCGAAAATCTTTTTCTGCAAGAAACTGCCGCGCCAGTTTTCTGCCGCTTTGAATACAACTGCGGCTGTGAAATGCCGCCGCATCTCCAGAAAATCCGCCAAAAGTTCAGGGTGTACAGGCCGCTCGGAAAAAATGCCTTCTTCAAAAGCGGCGCGGATCGCGCGCAAATTTTCAGAAGCCACGATGCGCAGCGTCACCAGAGCAGGGATCAGGCTTAGCCCTAAGTGCCGTTCGCGCGCGCGGTTACGCACATAGGCCACAAGCTGGCGGAAAAGCTGAGCCCCTGTTTGTGTCATCGCCAAAGATGGTTTATGTTTTTTGGAGCTGCGAAAAAGGGGGATGATCTTTTTGCCTTTGCTGCGCCCT
>JANWWX010000079.1 GCA_025057195.1 Leptospiraceae bacterium
GTGACACAGGCAGCCACCCGCGTGCCTTTGACAGGGCCTGCCAACCGCCAAGGACGACTGGCTGCTGAGAATGCGCTCTGTGGCAACCGCTGTCGCTACCGCGGCGCGTTAGGATCTTTCGTCATTAAAATTTTCGATAAAACCCTCGCGGCCACTGGGCTAACGGAAAAAGCCTCTCAGAAAGCCGAGCTTCCTGCACAATCGGTGATGGTACATCCCAATAACCATGCCGGCTATTACCCAGGTGCAGAGCGGCTCACACTGAAGCTCATTTTTTCTGCTATCGACGGCCGGATTTTGGGCGCGCAAGCTTTTGGGACTGAGGGCACCGAGAAGCGGATCGATGTCATCGCCACCGCAATCGCTGGCGGGCTCACCATCTACGATTTGGCAAGCCTCGATTTGGCCTATGCCCCTCCGTATTCTTCCGCCAATGACCCTGTCAATATTGCCGCTTTTTTGGCGATGAACCACCACTCAGGATTTGCTCCCGTGATCTCCGCTAATGAATTCCTGACGCGGCGTAAGGAATTTGCGCTTCTCGACGTGCGCAGTCCCGCCGAAATCCAAAAATATCCGCAAGCCAGCGAGCACCAAATCCCGATCGACCAACTGCGCGAGCGAATTGCTGAGCTACCAAAAGACAGACCCTTGGTTGTGCTATGCCAATCCGGACAGCGCAGCTATATTGCACAGCGCATCTTGCGCCAATCGGGATTCCCCCAAGTTTTCAATCTCACGGGTGGTTGGCTCGCACTTTCGGCAACTAGCCCTGGCACAAACACCAAAAATGGTTAAAAGTCTAAGCAAGTTTATTTATCCACTTGCTCCATTTTCCACAAACTGGTTTTCGACGAGTTGGTAGAGGGCTTCGACAGCCTCGGCCTCCTTTTCCCCCTCGGCAATGATGGTGATGCGGCTATCACGCGTGAGTGCCAGCATCATCAACCCCATGATGCTTTTCCCGTTGATGCGCTGACCATCTTTCTCGACAAAAATATCACAAGGAAAGCGGTTGGCGAGTTTAACAAAAACGGCCGCTGGGCGGGCATGCACGCCATTTTCGTTGCGGATTATCGCGGTACGTGCAACCATCAGGAGCCAGGGGTTGATTCCCGAATCATGTGGACAAGCCTTTCCTCAAAACGGCGTGCTGGGTGAAGACCGCGCGATTTCAAGTTAAAATTTTTGGCCGCAGTTTCAATAAGGATTGGCACATTGCGGCCAGGACGCACCGGGATGGTCATTACAGCCACTTCGACTCCTAAAATTTCTTCAGTGGTGTCTTCCAAACCAAGACGGTCGTATTCCTTTTTTTCATCCCAGTCTTCAAGGTGTACAATCAGATCGATGCGCATCTCAGAGCGCACTGCCCCAGCCCCAAAGAGGTCACTGATATTGATGATGCCAAGGCCACGGATTTCAATATGGTGTTCTATTGTCTGCGAGGCATAGCCATAAAGCCACGAGCCATCCCGGCAGACCACTTGCACCGCATCGTCAGCCACCAGGCGATGGCCGCGCTCGACCAACTCGAGTGCCGTCTCACTTTTGCCGACACCGCTTTTACCCTGCATCAGAATGCCAACGCCGAAGACCTCCACCAGCGTGCCGTGCAACAGCGTCTGCGGCGCCAGTGCTGCATCCAGGATGTCGATCAGGATACCAATGAAACGGCTGGTGCGGTGGCTACTGACAAAAACAGGAGTGCGGTTGCGCACAGCATAGTCCAAAAAAAGCTGTGGTGGCTCGTTGCCATGGGTGAACACGATGCCAGTGATCGGGAAGTGGAAATAGCGCTCGAGGGACTCGGCGATACGCTGCTGCGGCATACTGCTAATGAAGGCATGCTCGCCTTGGCCAAAGACCTGGATGCGGTCGTGCGCAAAGTGCTCAAAAAAACCGTTGAGCGCAAGCCCAGGCCGGTTGACATCGATTTCGCGCAGCTCGCGGTCTAAATCGGCGTTGGGGTTGATCAGGCGCAGTTTGAGCCGCTCAGCGCTGCGCAGTAATTCGCGGACTTTGACCGATTTCAGGCGGCAGGCCTCTTGATCATGATACCGCCGCCATGCGCATGGAAAATAACGTTGAGGCGGCCGGTATCGTCGTTGACGAATGCCAAAAAATCGAGGTTTGATTCATTGAGCACGTCAAGTGCTTCGGCAACCGTGAGCCGCGAAACGGGATAGATCGACTCAGCGAGCTTTTCCAAATTATTCCCGTTGAGCCGCACAATGGTTTCAGTGAAGCCACCATCTGCTGCCGGCATCACGATGCTATAGTTACCATCATTGCGGGCTGTGACCAAACCGTATTGCTCTGAATTAGCATGGTGGTACATCAAGAATCGGTATTTTTTGCTGCGCAGCTGCAAGATCGCCTCGAGATCGTCCATCGGCTTGATTTCGGCCTCCCGCACGCCAATTTCGGTTTCTTCCGGCACACTGCGTTCTTCGAGGCGTGGCAGGAACATCTCGCGCGCCTCGGCCGTCTTTTCTTCCAACTTTTTGCGGTAACGGTCAATCTGGTTATTCAGGACATCGATGGCATTGTCGATGGCGGCGTAGAGATCCTTGTCGCTTTTTTTGAGGTGGAAAACGGTCGCATCGCCGTGCACGGTGATTTCAAACGATTGGTTTTGCCGTTCGAGCGAAAAACGCACGTCGATACCCTCAATGTGGTGTAGTCGGTCTTTCAGCTTTTCGATTTTCTTGGCTGCATATTGTTTTATTGCCTCTGTTGGTGGTAGGTTCTTGAAGTAGTATCCAATTTCCATGCGCCGATGCTAAAGACGCCATAAAATCTGCGAGCGTTTTTTATTTTGTCAAACGCTTATAGCGGAAACGCCGGGGTTCGGCACCCAGCCGGCGACGGCGGTCGGCCTCGTATTCGGAAAAGCCACCTGCAAAAAACTGCACCCTGCCCTCCCCTTCAAAGGCCAAGATGTGGGTGGCGATGCGGTCCAAAAACCAGCGGTCGTGCGAAATGACCACCGCACAGCCAGCGAAATTATCGAGTGCTTCTTCGAGTGCACGGATGGTGTTGACGTCGATGTCGTTGGTTGGCTCGTCGAGCAAAAGCACGTTACCTCCGGCCTTGAGTGCTAGGGCCAAGTGCAGACGATTGCGTTCACCACCAGAAAGCACACCGCATTTTTTCTCCTGATCAGGTCCAGAAAACTGGAAGCGCGCGAGGTACGAACGCGCATTGAGGGTGATTTTGCCAAGCTGGATCTCTGCCGCTCCGCCAGAGACAACTTCAAACACCGTCTTTTGTGGATCAATAGCACTGTGTTGCTGGTCCACGTAGGCGATCTTGACTGTGTCCCCGACGATGATCCGTCCTGAGTCAGGCTTTTCCAAGCCCAAAATCATCCGGAAAAGTGTGGTCTTGCCAGCACCGTTGGGGCCAATGACACCGATAATCCCGTTGGGAGGCAGCTCAAAGCTCAGGTCTTCAAAAAGCACGTGGTCACCATAGCTTTTGCTTATATTTTCAGCAATGATGACTTTATCGCCCAGCCTCGGCCCATCGGGAATATAGATTTCCAAGCGGCTTTCTTTTTCTCTGGCATCTTCGTTCAGCAATTTTTCATAGGCGTTGAGCCGTGCTTTGGATTTGGCCTGGCGGCCCTTCTGCCCCATGCGCACCCACTCGAGCTCACGTTCCAGCGTCTTGCGCCGCTTGCTTTCGGCTTTCTCCGCCTGCGCCAGGCGCTGTGCTTTTTGCTCGAGCCATGAGGAATAATTGCCCTTCCACGGAATGCCCTCACCACGGTCGAGCTCCAAAATCCAGCCAGCGACATTGTCGAGAAAATAGCGGTCGTGCGTGACGGTGATGACGGTTCCGGGGTATTCGCGCAGGTGCTGTTCTAGCCACTGCACCGATTCAGCGTCTAAATGGTTGGTGGGTTCATCCAAAAGCAAGATATCGGGTTTTTCGAGCAAAAGCCGGCAGAGCGCCACACGCCTGCGCTCACCGCCTGAAAGATTTTTCACGACGGCATCTTCTTCGGGACAGTTGAGCGCATCCAGTGCACGGCGCAAAATGCTATCGAGTTCCCAACCATTGTGTTTTTCGATCTGCTCGGCGAGTTCGCCCTGCCGCTCGATCGCCATCTCCATTTCCTCGCCCGAAAGGTTGCTGAGGCTTTCGCTGACTGCCTCGTATTCGCGCAAAAGCTGGACAATATTGCCCAATCCCTCTTCGACGACCGCGCGCACGGTTTTATTTTCATCGAGCTGCGGCTCCTGCTCTAAGAGGCCAACGCTATAGCCGGGGGAAAAGATGACTTCCCCCTTATCAGGTTTGACCTTGCCAGCAATAATTTTTAGGAGCGTCGATTTTCCGGAGCCGTTGAGGCCAATGATGCCAATTTTGGCACCATAAAAAAAAGACAAGTGGATGTCTTTCAAAACTTGGCGGTGTGGGGGATAGACCTTACTGACCCCCACCATCGAAAAAATGACTTTTTTATCATCAGCCATTGTCAGATGGATTGTTCCTCTTCTGCTTCAGGATCTGGTGCCGGGATTTCGGGCTCAGGGGGTGAGAGCTGTTGTGGTGGAAGGGTCGGCGCCGACGGCCCCAGATTGAACGGGCGCATGGTGAAAGATAGGACAAAGATCGCAAGCGGTACCAGTGCCATTAGCCGCCGCCTGAGATCAAGGGGTTGCGGCGGTTCTGCCGGCAAGTCATGAAAAAGCGGGTGTGGCTGCCGGCGTAGCTGCGGGTGTTCCACACCTATATAGATGAAAGCCAGGACTAAAATAAACCAGAGCGGATAGTAGAGCGCCAGGACAAAGACCGCCACCAAGGTCAAATAGCCTAACTCGCGTTGGCGGCGGCCTAAAAGCGCCCACGCAATCTGCCCGCCAGAAAGGTTGCCCACCGGAAAAAGGTTGATCGCGCAAAAAAATAGCCCCACCCAACCGGCCGCCAGAAGTGGATGCACCGCAAGATCATAGCCGGCGGGCAAGTCACGAAAGAGTTTTGCCAGCGCGATGACGAGCAAAGGGTTTTCATACTGCGGCTCACCGGGGACAATGTCGCTCAGCCATACTCCCAACACCACGCACGGCAACGAGAGCAAAAAACAAGTTGCCGGTCCCCAGAATGCGATGTCAAAAAGGGCACGGCTGTCGGCCCCACCAGGAGCGGTGCGCGTTATGACCCCCAATGTACCGAAAGGAGAAAAGAGCGGCATCGGGATAAAATAAGGGAAACTGGCAAAAAGCCCATAAGAGCGGGCCTGCACATAGCGGGCAAGTGAATAGCCGAGGAGGATTATACTGAGCGCCACCGCGTAGAGCAAAGGATCGAGGTGTATCTTATTGCTCTGGCCTTGCGTGGAAAACTGCTCTCCAGCAAAAAGCAGCGTCACGAAATGCAATAAGAAAAGAATAACGTGCCGCTGCCTGGTGGCGCGGTCTGCTGTATTCCAACCTTCGCGTAGGATTTGGAGATTGCGTTTTAGACTTTTCCACATTTCAGTCAATAAGTCGTGGTAGTTTTTGCTCTTTCTTTTTGCGTGTGCGTACACCGCTACTTCTTTTGGCATCAGCGTGTACAGAAACTTCAAGTGCGCGCGTCTGTTCACGTGTCGGGTATTGCGGCCGTTCGTGGTAGGTACCCACCAAAACTTCGAGGAATGCCTTGCGCACCTGCGCTAGATCGCCAAGCGTCAGCGGCGCCTCATGGAGTTGCTCTTCTGCGATTTTATTTTGGATGATGCGATCGATGACTGCAGCGAAATCTGCTGGCGATGCGCCCTCGAGCGCGCGGGAGGCAGCCTCGACGCTGTCAGCCAGCATGACCACGGCAGTTTCCCGCGACTGTGGCCGCGGCCCCGGATACTGGAAGTCACGGCGTTGGGGGATGCGATCACCGCGGCGGTGGTTTTCCAACGCTTTATGGTAGAAATACTGGATCGTCGTCGTGCCGTGGTGTTCGGGGATAAAGTGGATGACCTTTTCAGGTAGCCGCCAGTCCCGTGCCATTGCAATGCCGTCGCTGACATGGCGGATGATCATCTGCGCTGACTGGTAGGGATCGAGGTTGCGGAATGTTTCGGATTCTGGGTATAGGTGGCGGTTTTCGGCATAAAATTCAGGATTCAGCAATTTGCCAATGTCATGATAAAGACAACCCACGCGGGTAAGGAGCGTGTCCCCGCCGATGGCACGCACTGCAGCCTCGCTCAGATTGGCCATCA